>JAEULF010000163.1 GCA_016793965.1 Alphaproteobacteria bacterium
GGCGAAGGCGGACGCCACGATCCTCTGGCTGAAGCTGCAGGAGGACGCCGGCATCGACATCGTCAGCGACGGCGAGCAGTCGCGCCAGCATTTCGTGCACGGCTTCCTCGCCAACCTCGACGGCATCGACTTCGCGAAGAAGGTCGTCATGGGCATCAGGAAGGACCGCTACAAGGCGGAGGTGCCGTCGGTGACCGCGCCGATCCGCCGCCGCGGGCCCGTGCACGCGACGGAGGTCGCGGTCGCCCGCGCGCACACCAAGCGCAAGCTCAAGTTCACGCTGCCCGGGCCGATGACCATCGTCGACACCATCGCCGACGCGCATTACGGCGACCGCGTGAAGCTCGCCATGGCCTTCGCCGCCGCGCTCAACGAGGAGGCGCTGGAGCTGGAGAAGGCCGGCGTCGACGTCGTGCAGTTCGACGAGCCGGCCTTCAACGTCTACATGGAGGAGGTGCGCGACTGGGGCATCGCGGCGCTCGAGCGCGCTGCGCAGGGCCTCACGTGCAAGACCGCCGTCCACATCTGCTACGGCTACGGCATCAAGGCCAACATCGACTGGAAGCAGACGCTGGGCAGCGAGTGGCGGCAGTACGAGCTGACCTTCCCGGTCATCGCCAAGAGCCGCATCGACCAGGTCTCGCTCGAATGCGCCAACTCGCGCGTGCCGATGGAGCTGATCGGGCTCTTGAAGGGCAAGGACGTGCTGGCCGGCGCAATCGACGTCGCCTCGCCGGAGGTCGAGACGCCCGGGACCGTCGCCGCGACGATCCGCCAGGCGCTGAAGTTCGTGGCGCCGGAGCGGCTGTTCCCTTGCACCAATTGCGGAATGGCGCCGCTTGGCGCGGCGCTCGCCGAGGGCAAGCTGCGGGCGCTCGCCGCCGGCGCCGCGATCGTGCGCAAGGAGATGAGGTAGCGGCGGTCCCGGCGCTTCAGCTCACGCCGCGCGCGGCAGGCGGATCGCCAGGCGCGATGCGCCTGTTGCGACGACGCTGCCGCCGCTGCGCGCGGCCGCGGTTCCGATCAGGGCCGGGCCGAAGCCGGACGAGAGGTCGGGCATGGCGGCGGTCTCGGCGCGCAGGTCGGGCTCGTGCGCCTCGCCGAACAGCGGCAGCGTGCCGCCGCGCAGCCCCCCCGCCGCCCCGCCGCCCGCCCCCGCCCCCGCCCCTGCCATCGCCGCGACGGGCATCGCCCGCGACCGGGCCGCTGCGCAGGCGATCGACAGCTCGACGAAGCGCGCGTCGTCGTCGCAGGCGCCGCAGGTCACGGCGATCGACGCGCCGGCCGGCGAGGCAGCGACGGCGTCGGCCAGCACGTAGTAGAGGCCGAGTCGCAGCGAGGCCCTGTCGGCGCGGGCGGCGACGTCCGCGGGCAGGCAGTCGATGCGCAGCGCCACGTCGGCGCGGCGCCGGCGCTGGGCGCAGAGCGCCGCGATCTCGTCGACCAGCGGGCGCAGCGGCACCACCTCCGACGCCGCGCGCGGGGCCGTGCCGCCTGACGCCAGCACCGCCGGCTCGCCGAGCGGGTCGCGCGCCAGCGAGGCGAAGGCGGCGACGAGAGAGGCGATCTCCGCCGGCTTGCGCCGCCCGCTGCCCTGGCTCAGCTCCTGCACCAGACCGTCGATGGCGGAGGCGGCGAGGCGCGCGCGCCGGTCGAGCCGCTCGATGCGGTCGCGCAGCGCCGCCTCGGTGCGGTAGGCGGCGGTGACGTCGTTGAAGCTGAAGAGCGCGCCGCCGTCGGGCAGCGGCACGCAGGCATAATCGACGACCGAGCCGTCGGCGCGCTCGATGCGGCCGCTCTCGGCGACGGGGTCGTTGACGCGGTCGATGATCCAGCGCCGCCAGTCAGGCCAGCTGCCGCTGCGGTCGAAGAAGTGCTGCGTGTCCGCGGCGAAGTCGCCGACATGCGGCTCGCGCTGCAGCATCAGCGGCGCCAGCGCCCAGATCTGCGCGAAGCGCGGGTTGTGCAGCTTCAGCCGCCCGTCAGAGCCGAACACGGCTATGCCCTCGTGCAGGTGGTCGAGCGTCTCGCGCTGCACGGCGATGAGCGTGTTGTAGGAGCGCTGCAGCTCCAGGGGCTCGGTGACATCCTCGTAGGTCATGATCAGGCCGCCGAAGGGATGCGGCGAGACCACCATGCGCCAGGTCGATCCGTCCGTCAGGTGCAGCAGCTCCTGGGTCGCGTCGATCGTCTCGGTGAACAGCCGCTCGCGCTGGCGCTTGAAGGCGCGGAAGTCGGCGGCCTCGGGCAGGCGGCGGCGCTCGCGCAGCGCGTCGAGCACTTCCGAGAGCGTCGGCCGGTCGTCGAGCCAGCCGGAATCGAGCCCCGTCATGCGCAGATAGGCGCTGTTGTAGAAGGCGATGCGCCGGTCGGCGCCGTAGATCTCGATCGGCGTGCCGAGATTGTGCAGCACCTCGCCATGCGCCGCGATGTGGCGGTCGAGGTCGGCCTGCGCCTCCTCCAGCGCCGTCAGGTCGAGAGCGTAGCCGGCGGTGCCGCCGGGTCTCCCCTCAGGGCCGGGCAGCGCCTGCTCGGCCAGCGCCAGCAGCCGGCGCGCGCCGTCGATGACGACGTGCCGGCTCTCGCTGGCGCTGCCGCCCGACCGCGCGCGCTGGGCGAGGCCGCGCCCGGCGAGGTCGGTGCGCCTGCCCTCGCCGCCCGATGCCGCAGCATAGGCGCGATTCCAGGCGACGACGCCCAATGCAGGATCGCGCTGCCAGATCGGCAGCGGCAGCAGGTCGAGCAGCGCCTGGTGCCCGTCGCGCTCGGCGATCGCGGCCCGCGACGCGGCCTCTGCCGCCTCGGCGCGCGCGGCGTCGCTGTCGTCCACCAGTTGCACCACGTCGGCGCCGGCAACGCGGCTGCCGATCGCGCGCAGGCGCGTCACCGCGCGCGACGACGGCCCGGCGGCGCCCGGTGCCGCCGCAAGATCCATGGTGAGGTCGAAAGCGGTGCCCTCGCCGCGCAGCAGCCGGCATGCCGCCTCCAGCATGGCGTGGTCGGCATCGCCGAGGCGCTCGCGCAGGACCTGCAGCACGCGCGGCACGCCCTCGCCCGCCGCCGGGTCGATCAGGCGCCCAGGGGCGAGCAGGCGCGGCTGGGCGCTGGACGGCTGGGCCGGGTCGATCGGCGAGGCGGCGCCGGACCAGGGCGCATCCCAGGCAAGGGCGGCAGCGCGCTCCTGGCGGCCCAGCACGGCGAGCGCCAGCGCCGCTGCGTCCTGCGCCTGCCGGGCCTGCGCGGCGAGGTCGCGGCGCTCCGCGCGCATCCCGCGCAGCGCGGCGAAGGCCAGCGTCGCCGCCAGCACCGAGGCAGCCCCGACGCCGATCCAGGCGAGCAGGAACTCGCCTGCCGCGGCCGGCTCCTCCGGGTCGATGAACTCCCAGGCGCTGCGCTCGACGGCGATCGCCAGCGCCACGCCGATGCCGATCAGCAGCGCTGACCGCAATGCCGGCCAGAGGACCGCACCGATCGCCAGGCGCCGTGTCTCGCTGCTTGCCAAATCTGTCCGTCCGGGCCTGGTCCTGCGCGTCCGAGCGGGCCGCAGGGGAAAGCTGCAGGCGACGCCGCGCGACTCGCGGCAGTCTACGCGCAACCCCGCGCCCGGCTCAACGACAGGATGGTTAACGGCAGGGGTGTCGGCGCCGGCTGGCTTGCGGCAGGGCCCGACGCCGCCGGACGCCGCAGGCAGCGGCCGGAGCGAGGGTCAGACCAGGGCCGCGCGCCTCCCGTCGGCTCGCCGCACGAACTCGACCGGGACATGGTAGACCGCCTGCAAGGCAGCCGCCGTGGGTCCATCCGCGATGGCGCCGGCCTCGACGATCTGGCCCCGGGCGAGCAGGACGAAACCGTCCGCGGCCGTCAGCGCCTGGTTCAGGTCGTGCAGCACGGCGAGGACGCCGATGCCCTTGCCGGCCAGCTCGCGCGCGAGCGCCAAGACCTCCAGTTGATGCGCGATATCGAGGGCGCTGGTCGGCTCGTCGAGCAGGAGGTAGCGCGGGGCAGCCGGGCGGCGGACCCAGAGCTGCGCCAGGGCGCGACCGAGCTGGACGCGCTGGCGCTCGCCGCCGGAGAGCGTCGGATAGAGCTGGTCCCAGAGCGGGCCGAGGTCGAGCCGCTCGCGGGCATGCGCCACGGCGTCGGCGTCGTCGAGCGATTCCGGCCGACCGGACCAGGGCGAGCGGCCGAGCGCCACGACCTCGCCGGCGGTCAGCGGGAAGTCGATCGCCCCGTGCTGCGGCAGCACGGCGCGACGGCGCGCCAGGTCGGCGCGGCGCCAGGCGGCGAGCGGCCGGCCGTCGAGCGACACGCTGCCGCCGGACGGCGCGATCTCTCCGGCCAGCACCTTGAGCAAGGTCGACTTGCCGCTGCCGTTCGGGCCGAGCACGGCTGTCACCTGGCCCGGCCGGACGGCGATCGAGACGACGTCGACCAGGCGACGGCGCCCGGTCGTCACGACGATGCCCTGGGCTGCGATCATCCGAGCGCGCTCCGACGCCGCACGATCAGCGCCATGAAGAACGGCGTGCCGAGCGCGCTGGTGACCAGCCCGATCGGCAGCTCTGCCGGAGCCACGACGGTGCGCGCCGCGCAGTCGGCGAGCAGAAGCAGTGCCGCCCCGAGCAGCGCCGAGGCCGGCAGGAGCAGCCGGTGCCCGGCGCCAGCGACGAGACGGACGAGGTGCGGCACGATGAGGCCGACGAAGGCGATCATGCCGGTGAAGGCCACGCCAGCGCCGACCGCCAGCGCCACCGCGGCGATCACCCGGCGCCGCACCGCCGGCACGTCGAAGCCGAGATGACCGGCCTCGCGTTCGCCCAAGAGGATGGCGTCGAGCGGCCGGGCGGCCGCCAGCATCGCCCCGGTGGCCAGCGCGATGAGCGGTGCGGCGACCGCCAGCCCCTGCCAGCTCGCGCCGGCAACGCTTCCCATGTTCCAGAAGATGAAGTCGCGCAGCTGGCGGTCGTCGGCCATGAAGATGAAGGCGCCGATGCCAGCGCTGGCGAGCGCGCTGATCGCGATGCCAGCGAGGATCAGCGCGCCGGGGCCGCTGCCCTCGCGGGCGCCGCCGAGGCGCATCACGCCGGTGACCGCGGCCAGCGCTCCGGCGAAGGCGGCCGCCGGCACCAGCCAGCGCAGCGCCTCCGGCGGCAGGAGCGTCGCCAGCTTGTGGCCGACCACGATCGCCGCCACCGCGCCGAAAGCGGCCCCGCCGGAGACGCCGATCAGAACCGGGTCGGCGAGCGGGTTGCGCAGCAGGCCCTGCAACGCCGCGCCGGCGACGCCGAGCGCCGCGCCGGCGCAGATCGCCAGCACCGCGCGCGGCAGGCGCAGCTGCAGCACGATGCCGGCGACCCGTTCGTCGACCTCCCGGCCGAGCAGGGCTGCCAGCGCCTGGTCCGGCGGGATCGCGACGGCGCCCAGGCCGACGGCCAGCAGCGCCGCCGTTGCGAGCATCGCGCCGAGCAGCGGCAGGAGCAGGACGCGGTCGAGGCGGCGCCAGCGCCTCGCCAGCGCGATCGCCGTCATCGGGCAGCCTCGACCCAGGCACGCTGGCGCAGCGTCGGCATGCGCAGCTCCGGATGCAGCGCGGCGGCGAGGTCGCGAAGGGCGTGCGCGAGCCGCGGCCCGAAGCCCAGCAGGTAGACGCCGTCGAGCGCGACCAACCGGCCGGCGCGCGCCGCTCTGGTCTGCGCCAGCTCGGGCAGCCGCAGCAACGCCTCTGACGAGCCGAGCGCCTCCAGTGTCTCGCGCGTCGTCAGGATGACGTCCGGCGCCGCGGCCACGGCCGATTCGGGGTTGAGCGCCTTGTAGCCGACGAACCCCTCGACGGCGTTCCGCGCGCGCGCCAAGCGTATCATGGCGTCTGCAGCGGTGCGCCCGCCCGATGCCATCGGCGCGCCGCGCCCGGCGCCGAGCAGGAAGAGCACGCGCGGCTCGCTCTTCGCCCCCGCGAGGGCGGCAGCCACCTGGTCAAGGTCCTCGCGCATGCCGGCGAGAAGGGCTTGCGCCGCGGCGTCTCGACCGAGCGCCGTGCCGATCAGCCGCACGCGCTCCAGCGCGGCGGCCGCGTCGAACGCCTCCGGCAGCGCCACGACCCGCATGCCGAGCTGCTCGAGCTGCCCGAGCGCCGCCTGCGGTCCCGACCCGGCACCGGCGATGACACGGTCGGGCCGCAGCGAGGCGATGCCCTCGGCGGCGACGTTCCGGAAGTAGCCGACCTTCGGCAAGGCGCGAGCCGCCGCCGGGAACATGCTGGTGTCGTCGACGCCGACGAGGGCCGTGCCGGCGCCGAGGGCGAAGGCCGTCTCCGTGACGGCGCCGCCCAAGGTGACGACGCGCGGATCGGCCGCCCGCGCTTCGCCAGGCGCCGCCGCGACGGCACCCCAGAGGGCCGCGCAGAGGACCGCGCGGAGCGTCATCCAGCGGGCGACGCAGGCAACGGCGCGGCGTGAGGCGGCGACGGGCGCCGCTGGCGCGAGCGCGCGGCGCATCAGGCTGCCGCCTGCGCCACCGGCACGCTCGGCAGCGCGTGCGCCGCGCTGCGCCAGGCCGGATCCTCCGGCATGCCGGGCTTGCGCTTGCCGAACAGCGTCGCGATGGTACCGCCCGCCGCATCGAACATCTCGAGCGAGGTCACGTCGCCGTCCACCGTCGGCTTGCGCACAATCCAGGCAGTGTCGATCGCGTCCTCGCGCAGGTGAAGGTTGAATCCGGGGTCGAGCACGTTGAACCACGGCCCCGTCGCGAGCAGGCGCGAGACCGGGCCGGTGTGGATCTGGATCATCCCGGGATTGCCGACGAACACCATGATGGGCATGGCGTCGCCGGCAGCCCTCTCCAGTATCGCCCGCAGCGCGCCGACCGTGGTCCGGCGCGCCCGCCCGATGCCGCCGAGCCGCAGCGCCTGGACGCGCCCGGCGCCGAACCGCCGGAGCATGCCGTGGAAGTCATGCGTGTCCTGCAGCGCGTCCCAGGCGGCGCGGAGCCCGGCTGCGTCGATGCGGTCGTCGGGCTGCTCTGCCGGGGCAGCAGGGGCAGGCTCCAGGCGGACGTCGCCGACGGCGCCGCCGGCGAAGCGCGCGACGAGCGCGCGCCAGGCAGCCTCGTCGCTCTCCGGCCGCAGGAACACCTTGTGGATCGCGCGGCCCTGCCCGTCGAAGAACTGCAGGCTGCGCTTCTCTCCGTCCTTGCCGGTCTCGGTGACGGCGAAGCCGAAGCGCCAGCACTGGAAGAAGATGCGCAGGTCGATCGCCTCGCCGAGAAAGAGCCCGACATGGCCGTTGACGCTGAAGGCCTTGTACGTGCCGACCTTCTCGTGGACGCAGTGGTCGTTGCGCGTCAGCGCCATGACCGTGCCGAGCGTCGGCAGCTCCGCCATGATGGAAGGCCATTGCGGCTGCAGCCGGACGACGTGCCGCCCGAGCCCGGCAGCGAGCAGCTCGGCTTCGCTGACGCCAAGGCGCTCGGCGATGTCGCGCTGGCGCAGCTTCGGCTCGCGTCGCAGGAGATCGTCGTGGCGACGGGCGAGATCGGCGGCGTCGGGGCGGTCGAGAACGTTGACGGACATGGCGCACCTCGTTGGTGGGTTCATTGCAGGGAGAAGCGGACGGGGACCTGGACCCAGGCGGCGGATTCACGGCCGTTCTGGCGCGCGGGGACGAAACGCCAGCGCCGCACCGCGTCCTGCGCGGCACGATCCAGGAGGGCGTAGCCGGAGGACTGGAAGACCAGGACCTCGTCCGGATTGCCGGCACTGTCGAGCAGGGCGCGCACCAGCACGACGCCCTGCTGGTCGAGCTCGCGCGCGCGCCTCGGGTAGACCGGCGGCGCCGGCGGCTCGCGGTAGCGCGGTGCCGTGACGAGCAGCGGCAGCGGCGCGTCCGCCGCGGCCGCTCGCGCGCCCGCTCCCGGATGAGCCGGCGCTGCGGCCGTCGGCGGGCTGGGCTCGACCGTCGCGGGCGCTGACGGCGGGACCGCGCCGGTCGCCGGCCGCGCGTCCGGAGGCGGCGCAGCGCTCGCCGTCGCAACCGGCTGCACGGGCGCCGCCTTCGGCTTGGCGGCCGCTCTCGCCGCGCTCGAACGGGGCGCGCGCCGCGGCGGCGGCACCGAGCCCTCCCCGGCAGCCGCAGGTGGCATGGCGTTCGACAGCTCGGACTCGGGCACCGCCGCCGGCAGAGATTCGGCCGCCGCAGGATCGGGCGGGACGGGATCGGGCGGGACGGGATCGGAAGGCGGGGAGGCCGGTCCAGCGTGCTCCAGCGCCGCAGCTTGCGCCGGCGCGATGGCCGCCGGCGCGACGGAAGCGACCGGGGCGGCGCCGGCCGTCACGATCTCGACCGTCACGGCCAGGTCCGAGGACGGCAGAGCCGGCGACGTCGCCCGGAGCCCGGCCTCCGCCAAGGCGACGGCCCCGACGCCGAGATGCAGAATGAGCGACGCGACGAGAGCCGGCGCTCCGCCGGCCCCCGCGCGCGGCGCGGGCCTCGCTGCAACGCAGGCGGCGAGCATGCCCATGGCCATCGCCGCCTACCACTTCACCGAGGCGTTGACGTAGGCGTTGCGGCCCGGCTGAGCGAGGCGATTGATGTCACTCGGGTTTGTGGAGGTCAGGCCGACGACGTCCTGGGCGATGAAGTACTTGCGGTCGAGCAGGTTGCGCACGCCCGCGTTGATCGTGAAATGCGGCGCCAGCTCGAACCACGCGCCGAAATCGACGAGGTCGTAGGACGGCGCCTTGAAGTTGACCGGATTCGTCGTGCGCTCGTGGCGGAACGCGTGCGTCGCCACGAGTTGTGCGCCGAATCCCAGCGCCGTGTTGTCGTAGCGCAGGCCGCCGACGAGCGTCATCGGCGCGACGTTGTCGATCGGCTGCTTGGTCCTATCGTCCTCGCCATGCGCGAAGGCGAACGCGCCGAAGAGGGAGAAGTCGGGGAAGAACCGCCAGTCGCCCTTCGCCTCGGTGCCGTAGATGGTGGCGCTCTCGATGTTGACGGACTGGAACTGCAGGAGGCCGGTCGCGCTCGTGCCGATCTGACGGCTGGCGATGAAGTTGTCGTACTTGTTGTAGAAGCCGGTGAAGGAGAAGCTGCTGCCGTCCCTGAACTTGCCGCGGATGCCGGTCTCGAAGCTGTCGAGCGTCTCCGGCTTGAGGTTGGCATTGGGCAGGATCTCGTAGCCCTGGGACGCGTTGGTGAAGCCGATATTGGCGTCGTCGTAGGGCGGCGCGCGGAAGCCGCGCGCGTACTGGCCGAACCAGCTGTACCCGTCGAGCAGCTTCGCCGTCACGCCGAGCTTCGGCGAGACGGCGACGTCGGACACGGACGAGACCTGGAAATTCTTGCTGTTGGTGTTGGCGAACGCGCCGTCCGGCTCGGGGTCCATCCGGTAGTAGTCGACGCGCAGCCCGGGCACGACGTTGAACCGGTCGATCGCGACTTCGTCCTGCACGTAGGCGCCGGCGAGCACGGTGCGCGTGTCCGGGAAGTTCTTGTTGGGGAAGATCTCGGGCGCGGCGCCGGGGATGCCGGCGAATGACTTGGTCTGCGCGCCGGTCACCAGGTTCGTCTCGGTCCTGTCGCGCGGCCGCGACGTCGAGGTGTGGTCGAGGCTGGCGCCGTAGGTCAGGGCGTGCTTGACGCCCCAAGTGTCGAGCGACGACTTGAGCTGCACGTCGCCGGAGTAGACGTCCTGCTCGAAGGTGAGATCGGTCACGCGATTGCGCATCTGGCCCGTGGTCAAGCGCAGCTGCGTCTGGTGCTCTTGGCGCTCCAGCTTGGTGTAGGAGAACCGCCAGGACGCCTTGTCGATGAAGGCGAGGGGTGCGGCATGCTCGTGCTCGATCGTGGCGCGGAAGCGCATGGTGTCGTCGCTCGCGCGCGAATCCTTCACCGTCGCCGACAGCTCGTTGCGCAGCTCCGTCCGCACGTTGCGCTGCGTCGCCTCGGTCGTGAGCTTGAGCCTGTCGGCGCCCGTCGGCTTGTAGACGAACTTGCCGAGCACGCTGTTGCCGAAATACTCCTGCGGGTTGAAGTTCTCGTAGCCTTTCGGCCTCGTCTCGTAGCCGTCGCGACGCGTGTAAGTGAGCAGGCCATCGACTCCGAGCGCGCGCCCGGCGGCCGTTCCCGCCTGCGACGTGCTGCGGTCGGC
>JAEULF010000215.1 GCA_016793965.1 Alphaproteobacteria bacterium
GTCAGCGTGACTGGAGCAGCCAATGGGTTTCTTGAGGGGGCGAGCATGAGGGCATTCCTGGTAGCGACGGCACTGTGCCTCAGCCTGAGCTACATGGCCGACGCGCAGGCGCAGGCGCAGGCACCGGCGCAGCCGAGCGGCGCCCTGGGTCCCGACTGGAAGGTCCGGCTCGGCGGTGGCGCGGCATACCTGCCGAAGTACGAAGGCGCGGACGAGTTCAAGCTCGCCTTCATCCCGGTCATCAACGTCAGCTACCGCGATCTCGTCTTCGTCGATGGCAGCCGCCGGGCGATCGGCGTGAACGTCCTGCGGAGCGGCCCGCTGCGCGTTGGCCCGATGCTGCGGCATCGCGCCGGCCGTGAGGAAGGCGACAGCAACAAGCTGCGCGGAACGGGCGACATCAACAGCTCGTTCGAGCTCGGCGCCTTCGCTGAGGTCGCGATCAACGAGAACTTCATGGTCGGCGTGGACGCCACCCAGGACATCACCAACGAGCACGAGGGCTTCGTTGCTGCCGTCCGGGCGCGCTACACGATGCCGTTCTCGCCGCGCATGCGCGCGACGATCAACGGCGGCTTCACCTGGGCCAGCGACAGCTACATGAAGACGTATTTCGGCATCAGCACGCTGCAGGCGAACCGCAGCGGGCTGACGGTGTTCACCGCTCAGGCTGACGTCAAGGACATCAACTTCGTCGCCAGCCTCGGCTACGACATCACGGCCAATGTCGATCTCACGGGCTTCGTCGGCTACAAGCGGATGCTCGGCGACGCGAAGAACAGCCCGATCGTCAACCAGCGCGGCGATGAGAACAACTACATGTTCGGGGCGACGGTCGCGTACAAGTTCTGACGTGACGGCGCCGTGGTCCGGCGCGCCCAAGGTTGCGGAAAGGCCCGGAGATTCTCCGGGCCTTTCTCGTTTCGCGGACCGCGGGCAGTCGCCGCGTCCACAGGCGCGACCATTGCCGCCGTCCTGTTCCTGACGTCGGCCGCCTGCGGTTTCGACCCCATCCGCGCAGTCGCTGCCGCGGCCCAGCCCGCAAAGCCCGTCGTGCTGGCCTACGGTCCGAACAGCATCGACATCAACGGCGACGGCCGTCCCGACCTCGTCCTCAAGGCGTGGCGCGAGAGCTTCAACGGCAGCGGCTTCCAGACCTACCAGTTCCTCGTGAACATGGGACCGGAGCGCAGGACGTTCCTCGACGAGCGCCAGCGCGAGCGCGACTCGGCTGCACCGGCGCGCGGCGGCGACCTGTGGGAGGTGGTGCCGATCGAGGACCCCGACGGCAAGCGCATGCAGCTTGTCCTCGCCGAGGCGGAGACTGGGCCGTGCAACCTCCGCACTGCCGCTCTCGTGCACCAGCCAGGTGTCGGGATCGTCCTGATCGTGGCGGAAAAGCGCGCCACAGCGGACATCCTCGGCAGCAGCGCGGTCGCGATCGACTTCTATACCGTGGCCCACAATCCGGACGGCGTGCCTGGCGAGCCGACCTATTCGTTCCGGCGCAGCGAATCGGTCGCCACGAAGAAGTCGTATTGCGACGCGCGCGAGGCGCTTGACGCCATCCTCGCCGGCCGGGATTGAGTGCCCTCCTCCAGACTCAACGCTGCTGATCGCCCGCCGCGTTCGGCTTTGCCCGGCGCTCCTCGCGTGCCTCGCTCACGGCCAGGTACGTCGCGGTCGCTCCGATCGCGACTCCGCCGAGGATGGTGGTCAGGTCGGGCACCTCGCCGAACACCAGGTAGCCGAATCCCGCCATCCAGATCAGCTTCGTGAAGTCGAGCGGCAGGACAAGGCCGACATCCCCCTCTTTCAGGGCCTGCACGAACGCGACCTGGCCGATCGTGCCGCACAGGCCGATGAAGCCGAGCCACGCCCATTCCTCGGCTGTCGGCCATTGCCACACGAAGACGGCCGCGATCAGCGAGAAGGGCGTCACGATCAGGCCCATGTAGACGGTGATCGTCAGGCTCGCCTCGGTCCGCGACAGGGATTTCAGCATCATCAGCACGAACGACCAGAGCAGGACGGAGGTCAGGATCATCACCTGCCCGAGGCCGATCTCCTGGAAGCCAGGGCGCAAGACGACGAGCGCGCCGCCGAAGCCGACCGCGAGCGCGACGACTCGACGCGGCTTGATCGGCTCGCGGAACAGCGCCACCGCCATGACGGCAGCGAAGAGCGGCCCGGTGAACGTCAGCGCGCTCGCATCGGCCAGGGGCAGCAGCGACATCGCCATGAAGAAGCTCAGCATCGACACGGTATTGACGGCGCCGCGCATCAGATGGAGCGG
>JAEULF010000229.1 GCA_016793965.1 Alphaproteobacteria bacterium
GGCAGGTCGAGCTTGGTGAAGCGCAGGCAGAACCAGAGCGACAGGCCGCCGCCGATGGCGATGTAGGCGACCACGGCGAGCGCCGTCACCCACCAGTAGCCCAGGCGGTCCACGATGTCCGGCGTGAAGGAGCTGCCGAGCATGACGCCGAGCACCGGCAGCATGACCGCGCGCAGGCTCTGCGGCACCGCGAAGGGCGCGCCCAGGAGAGAGCCGGACGCGACGACCAGCATGGCACCGAGCATCCAAGCGAGCGGCAGGTTGAGGCGGAACGCCGCGTAGCCGCCGGCGATCGCGACCGGCAGCGTCAGCGCGAAACGACGCAGGATCTCGGGGTCGGGCGTCAGCCCGCTCCGGATGGCTTCGATGACGCCGCGCATGCGCTCCCGCTCGCCCGTGCCGACCGCTCTGCGCCTCGCTCCGGCCGGCCAGGCTCATCGCGGGCATGGCCGAGGTTCGATCAAGCGGCGGCTGATGACCGCGGCGCTTGATATAGGGGATTCGCGCGCTCGGCGATCCTGCCCTGGCGCCCTGGCACCCATGCGCGAACCGTGCGCGCCGGGCCCGGCGCGGGATTATGCCGACGGGGCAAAGAGTTGGGTCGCGACTACCCGCCCAGGTTCCAGGTGAAATAGAAGATCACCGCGCCGATCATCATGGCGACCCAGATGCCGATGCCCCAGCGCAGCAGGTTGTGGTCGTGCCCATGCTTGTGGTCGAGGGATCGGTGGAAATCCTCGGGCGACATGCGCGCGACATGGTGGTCGCGCCCCATGCTCATCCGGCTGGCGGTGCTGCTGCCGTCGCTCGGCCGTTGCGGGCCGAACTTCTTCTGCGGCGGCGGCCGCTTGACGAACGGTGACTTGGCCATGGCCCCTCCGCTGCGCGCTGGCACCCCGGCAGCGCTCCTGCTGCGCTCCTGCCGGCTGTGAGATCCCTTTGCTCAATATCGTGAGCCGACCGGGGTCATGACAAGCAATGCTTCGCGGCCGAATGTCGCAGTCCTCCGGGTTGTCCCGTAGGGATCCGCCCAAGGGCCACGGTCAGGCAGCGGCCATGCGCGCGCGCTGCGGCGCCGCCGCCTCCGGCGCCACGAGCGGCAGCTTGATGACGAAGGCGGTGCCGCCGGCGGCGCGGTCGGCGTGGACGATGGAGCCGCCGAGGCGCTGGGTCACGATGGCGTGCACCAAGAGCAGCCCGAGCCCGGCATGGCCGGCGCCGCGGCGGGTCGTGAAGAACGGCTCGAAGATGCGGGCGCGATCCTGGGTCGGGATCCCCCGGCCGTCGTCGGTCAACCAAATCTCGATCACGCCGTTCTCCGGCGCGCTCAGGGCGATCCGGATCTCGCCGGCCCGCCCGTCCGGGTAGCCGTGCGCCACGGCGTTCTCGACGAGCTGGGTGACGACCAGCGCCAACTGCGACGGATAGGTCTCCACTTCGACCGCGGCTTGGGATTCGATGACAAGCCGATGGCCGCGCTGCTCCCAGGTGCCGGCCATGGCGCCGACGACGCCGCGCACGAACGAATCGAGCGCGATACGCTCGCGGTCGTGCCGCCAGCTCTCGTCGGAGAGCTGCTGGAAGCTGCCGACCAGGGCGGCCGCGCGCTCGCTGCCCGAGAGGACGAGCCTGACGTGGCGCCGCGCCTCCTCGACGAACGTCCGCAGCTCGTCGCGCGTCAGCCTGTCGCCCCGCAGCTCCAGCTCCATCCGCCTCAGCTCCTCGTCCAGGGACGACGCGGCGCTGACCGAGATGCCGATCGGCGTGTTCATCTCGTGCGCGATGCCGGCGACCAGCGTGCCCAAGGCGGCGAGCTTCTCGCGCTCGACCAGCTGGCGTCGTGCCGCGTTGAGCTGGTCGATGGTGCCGGCGAGCGCATCGTTGGCCGCGTTCAGCGCCTTGACCTGCGCGACGATGCGCGCCTCGTCGCGCTTGCGGTCGGTGATGTCGATGCTGACGGCGACGACGTGCTCGGGCTGCAGCGGCAGGCGCAAGGGCGTCATCAGCGTCAGCCAGTCGCGCCGCTCGCTCCGCTGGTCCTCGCCGGAATGCTCGAAGGTGACCGGCCGGTCGCCGCCGGAGAGCGCGGAGGCGAGGCGCAGCTGGATCGTCGCGCCGGCCTCGCCGCCGAGCGCGTCGCGCAGCGCCAGGCCGCGCGCTTGGGCCGAAGCCTGCAGGCGCAGCACCTCGGCCAAGCGGCGGTTCGCCAGGGCGATCCTCCCGTCGCGATCCACCACCGCGACCAGAGCCGGCATCATGTCGAGAATGGACTGCAGCGCCGCCTCGCTGGCGCGCGCGCGCCGGGCCTGGCGGCTGCGCTCGGCCAGGAAAGCCAGGACGACGAGCAGGACCAGGCAGGCATTGGCCACCAGGCCGAGCTGCAGCGCGTCCAATCCGAGCACCATCTGCGTGCGCTCGGCGACCTGGGCCTCGAGGCTGATGCGCAGCAAATCGGCCGCGCGCGCCTCGAGGATGCGCGTCAGGCCGCGCGACCGCTCCGTCAAGTCCGATCGCGCCGCCGACTGGCTGGCGAAGCTCGCGTCCAGCCCGTCGAGCACGCGGCGTATCTCGGCAAGGGCGCGATGCGCCTCCTCGCTCTCCGCGACCAGCTGTCCGCGATAGGCCTCGTCCACGATGGCGAAGCGGCTCGCCAGGATCTCGAAGCGGAGCATTGCCTCGGTGCGCGCGTCTTCGTCCCCCTGCGCCGCCAGCTCGCCGGCGAACGCGAAGCGCCCGACCTCCTTGGCGAAGTGCAGCAGATGCCAGGGCGCGGCTCGCTCCTCCCGCGACTTGAGCGACTGGATCCGCGCGGCGAGCAGGCCGTAGGTCACGGCCCCGCCCAGGATGCCGAGAGCCGCGAGGACGACGAGGAACGTCGGGAACCAGCCGCGCGGGCGCGCGTACATGCTCGCCTACTCGATCCGCAGGCTGCGCAGCTGCCAGATGCTGCGCGTGAAATAGAGGTCAGTCCACAGCCCGGAGACGGAGTCGAACGGATAGATGATCCAGAGCGGGCCCTTCTCGCGCACGGACAGCGTCTTGCCGTCCATGCGGTAGGCCAGGATGGCGCCGCGCTCGACCAGGTCGGCGGCCGGGATATCGACGCCATAGTCGTTGAGCGCCACCGCGCGCACCTTGGCGCCCGTCGCGCCGACGGCGGCGAGGAGCGCCTTGACCGGCACGCCCTCGAACTTCCGTCGCCCCTGCGTCCAGGGGGTTGCAGTCTCGATCCCCCGCGTCTCCATGGCCTCCAGCATGGCCAAGTCGAACGTGGCCCGGTTGCCCGCATTGGTCGCGGCGATCTTGCCGACCACCTCCAGGATCACGGGTCCCTTCGGCGCGGCGAGACCCTGCTGGGCCTGGGCGGAGGGAAGGAGAGCGGGAGCGGCGGCGAGCATGGCGAGCAGCAAGAGGGCGCGGGCGAGCATCGATCACCTCTTCCGGCGGCTGGGACGGCGGCGCCTGTTCCCCAGCATCAGTGTAACGCGAACGCGGGCGCCGTGCGCAGGCTATGGCGGCGCCGGCGGTCCGCCGTCGCGCTCTGCGCTTCTGGCCGCAATGGCCTGATTCCAGGCCCATTGCGGCCCTCGCGCGCATGCGCGGCGGGGCCTATGCCGGACGTGCTAGTCCGAATGGCGCGCTGCGCCCGGGGCTGCGGACGATCAAGCATTGACGTCGACGACGACACGGCCTCGGACGCGGCCCGCCAGGATCTCGTCCGCCAGCTCCGGCACCCGGCCGAGCGGCTCGTAGGTCGTGAGCGCGTTGAGCTTGTCAAGCGGCAGGTCGTGCTGCAGGCGCTGCCAGGCCGTCCGGCGCCAGGGCATCGGCTTCAGCACGGAATCGATGCCGAGGAGCGCGACGCCGCGCAGGAGGAACGGCATCACCGTCGTCTCCAGCTTCGGTCCGCCCGCCAGCCCGCAGGACGCGACCGCAGCGCCGAGCTTCATCTGGCTGAGCGCCGTCGCCAGGGTGGTGCCGCCGACCGCGTCGATGCACCCGCCCCAGCGCTCGGTGTCCAGCGGCCTGCCCGTCGGCGCGCCCAGGACGGCGCGATCGATCACCTCGGCGGCGCCGAGCGACTTCAGGAAGGGCGCTTCCGACATCCGTCCTGTCGAGGCGACGACGCGATAGCCGAGCTTGGCCAGGATCGCCACGGCGATGCTGCCGACGCCGCCGGCAGCGCCGGTGACGAGGACATCGCCGTCGTCGGGCGTCAGGTTGTGCCGCTCGAGCGCGAGGACGGCCAGCATAGAGGTGAAGCCGGCGGTGCCGATCGCCATCGCCTGCTGCGCGGAGAGGCCGGAGGGCAGCGCCACCAGCCAGTCTCCCTTGACGCGCGCGCGCTGGGCGTAGCCGCCCCACTGGCGCTCGCCCACGTGCCAACCCGTGAGGACGACCTTGTCGCCGACGTGCCAGTCCGGGTGCGCGCTCTCGATCACCCGCCCGGCGAAATCGATGCCCGGAACGTGCGGGTAGCTGCGCACGAGCTTGCCCAACCCCTTGATCACCATGCCGTCCTTGTAGTTCAGCGTGGAGCATTCGATGGCGATCGTCACGTCGCCGGGCGGCAGCCGTCCCGTCTCGACCTCGGTGACCTTGGCGGAGAGCTTGCCGCCGGCCTCCTCGAGGAGCAGAGCCTTGAACCTGTCGCCCGCCATGGTATCCCCTCCGGTTCACAGCATGCCGTCCCGCACGGCGGCGACACCGTAGCAGGCTGTCCGGCATTGCCAACCGGCATCGCGAGCATGGGCGGTCCCGACGCCGATATGCCATGATGGCCTGACGCGCCGGCCTGCAAGCCGTCGAGGAGGAGGGAGCCGCCGTGGAACGCTTGGTCGAGCGCGTGCTGTTCGCGGCACGTTGGTTCGTCGTGCCGATCTATCTCGGCCTGGTGGTCGTCCTCGTGATCCTCTCCTTCAAGTTCTTCGAGGAGCTCCTCCACCTGGCGCTGACGGTCCGCGCCATCGACGGCACCGAGCTGATCCTGCTGATCCTGTCCCTCATAGACCTGGCCCTGGTCGCCAGCCTGATCGTCATGGTCATCATCGGCAGCTACGAATCGATCGTCGGCCGCATCGACGTGCCGGAGGGCGTGCAGAAGCCGGACCTCTTCGACAAGCTCGATCCGTCAACCTTGAAGCTGAAGCTGCAGGTGGCGATCATCGCCATCTCGTCGATCCACCTGCTCAAGGCCTTCATGAACATCGCCGACAAGCCGACGGAGAAGGTGCTCATGCAGCTTGCCATTCACGGCATGTTCGTCGTCTCGGCGCTGGGCCTTGCCATGCTCGACCGCATCGGCAAGAAGGGCTGAGGGAGAGCGCTGCGATGGCGAAGAAGCAGGTGATCGGCCGGCCGGTCGTGATGGACGGCAAGTCCTATCCGGTCTCGCGCGCGGTGCGCGCCGGCGACTTCGTGTTCACGCACGGTCTGATGCCGTTCGAGCGCGACGGCACCATGACGGACGGGCCGATCGAGGCGCAGGCCAAGGTGTGCCTGCAGCGCGTCAAGGAGGTGCTGGCCGAGGCCGGTTGCGGCCTCGCCGACGTGATCAAGGCGACGGTGTGGCTGTCCGACCCCGCCGATTTCGACGGCTTCAACGCCGTCTGGCGGTCGTTCTTCCCGAAGGAGCCGCCGGCGCGCGCGACCGTGCGCGGCGAGCTGATGCTGACGGCGCGCTGCGAGGTCGAGGTCGTGGCCTACAAGCCGGCGGGCCACGCCGGCCCGATGCGCCGGCGCCTGGCGCCGCGCACGCGCGCGACCCTGCTGCCGCTGAAGCCGGTGGCCAAGCTGGCGCCGCCCAAGCGGGCGAAGAAGGCAAAGCCTGCGCGCAAGCGCACGGTCAAGGCGAGTCCCGGCAAGAAGGCAGGCGCGAAGGCGCGGCCGAAGCGCGGGCGGTAGCCGGCGTTCCCATCAAGAGGATTCGCCGGCCAGCCTGCACCGCCCCTCAGTTCCCGAACAATCCCTTCAGCGCCTTGCCCGGGTCCGGGAGCCCGCTGCCCTTCTGCTGCTGCGGCGGCTGCTGGCCGCCGGCAGCGGGTTGCTGGCTGCCGCCGCCGCCTTGCAGGACGCCTTTCAGCAGGTCGCCCGGCTTCTGGACCCCCTTGGTGATGTCCTGCACGGCGCCCTTCGCCGCGTCGCCGATGCCCTTGGCGCCGCCGGAGATCAGGTTGCCTGCCGCGTCGATGCCGAGCGCCGCGCCGAGATCAGGCTGGTAGGAGAGCGCGTGCCAGGGGCCCTTGACGTTGACCGGCACGGCGATTCCGGACTGCTGCTGTCCGCCTTGGCCGGTGGTGCTCGCCACCGCCTTCGGCTCGATGCGGTAGTCCACCGTGCGCTTGGGCAGGTCGGAGGTGCCCTTGCCTGAGACGCGCACCAGCGGCGCCGCCATGAACAGGTCGTCGTTCCTGAGGATGCCGTTGGTGATCTTGAAGGTGCCGCCGAGCTCGGCGAAGTCGGTCTTCTGCGTCTCCTTCGCCGCGCTGTCGAGGAAGGCCGTGGCGACGTTGCGCACCATGGCGGCGAGGTTGATGCCGATGATGGCGCCGTTGAGGAACTTCAGGTCGCCGCTGCCGTTCAGGTTCTGCACGATCTGGCGCTGCGTGCGCCCGCGCGACGTCACGGCGACCTGCCCGTTGGCGTTGCCGTCCAGCCGGTCGAAGCCGGCAGCGTCCTTCAGCAGCGGCAGCGCCTTGACGCCCTGAAGCGCGAAGCTCTGCTGCAAGCCGAGCTCGGGGCCGGCGCCGTCCAGCGCGATCTTGGCCGTCGCCTTGCCGTCGTAGAGCGCCAGCTCCTTCAGGTCGGCGGTCATCCTGCCGGCCTTGAGCGCCACGTCGAGCGCCGACTTGCCGATCTTGATCTCCTGGTAGCGGATGCCGCCGACCGTGAGCGCCAGATCGGCGTCCGCCGCGCGCAGGCCGGAGGCATCGATCGGGTCGTCGCTCCAGTCTGAAGGCTTCGCGCCGGCGCCTGCCGTGGCACCGCCGGGCGGCGTGGCGCCGCCTGCGGTGCCGCTGCTCGCAGCGCCGCCGCTCGCCGGCGCCGCTGCCGGCTTGCCCTGCTGCTTCGGCAGGTAAGGGTTCACGTCCAGCATCTCGATGTCGAGCTTGGCGTTGGCGTAGGGCTTGCCCTTCGACAGGTCGACGGCGAAGGCGCCGGTGCCCTTGATCGCGTCGATCGCGAGCGACGCGTCCGTGAAGCTGTACTTCTGTCCGTCGACGGCGACCTTGCCCTTGATGGCGAGCGGTCCGAGGCCGCTGCCGCCCGCGTCCTTCGGCAGCGGGTTGCCGGCCCAGGCGGCGAGCTCGCGGATCGACGGCACCTTGAGGTCGAGGGCGCCGCCCGCCTTGAGCGCGGCGGCCAGCGTCACGGTGCCGTCGAAGGCAAGC
>JAEULF010000231.1 GCA_016793965.1 Alphaproteobacteria bacterium
CTTGATGTGCCGGTCGATGTTCAGGGCGAAGCGCGGGTCGATCTCGTTGAGCACGCTCTTGCCGTCGGCCAAGGACCACATCTCGCCGACCGTCTCGTCGCCGACGCGGGTGACGACGCCGTGGATGTCCTGCATCACCGCGTCGACGGCGCGCCACTTGTCCCACCAGTCCTCCTGCGCCGTCGGCGGCTTGTAGAAGGTGGCGAAGGCCTCGTTGCCGAGCTTGTAGGTCAGCCGGTCGGCGTGCTCGCGCTCATGCGCCATGTCGTACATGCGCGCGCGGATGTCGACGATCGGCTTGAAGGCCGGATGCGCCGTGACGTCCTTGACGCGCTCGCCCTCGATCCAGACCTCGCGCCCCCCCCGGAGGCCGTCGCGGTACTGCGCTCCCGTGCGGATCATCGCTGGTCCCTTCCCTGCAAACGTCAGTCCTGCAGCGCCGCGCCGAGCCCGTAGAAACCGCGCTGCGCCCAGATCAGCGGCTCCTGGTCGGCGCCGAGGGCAACGCCCGAGACAAGGCCGACCAGCACGGCATGCGTGCCGACGTCGAGCCGGTCCGAGAGCGTGCAGGAGAAGCTCCCGGCCGCGCCTTCGAGCCAAGGCTGGCCGAGCGGCCCGACCGCCCAGGCGCCCGCGCCGGAGAACCGGTCCTCGTTCGCCTCCATCACCATGCCGGCGAAGACACGCGCCACGCGCCCCTGGCCGCTGCTCAGGAGGTTCACCGCGAAGGCCCTGTTGCGGATCACCGCATCGAGCACCGGGCCCTTGCGGTTGAGGCAGACGAGGAGGGAGGGCGGATCGGCGGAGACCGAGGTCATGGCGCTGACGGTCATGCCCCAGCGCCCGCCCGGCCCGTCCGTCGTGACCACCGTCACCGTCGCCGCGGCGCGCCGCAGCGCCGCCAGGAAGTCGTCGCGCACCTGCGGGGCGCCGGTCTCCCCGGCGGCCGCCGTCCCCGGCGGCGTTGTTGCCGCAGCCATCGCTCTCTCCTGCTCGCCCGAATCGCAGCTTGCCAGCTTGCGCGGCATAGCGGAAATATCAATTCCCTGTCCCTTGCATCGGAAATCATGATCCAGCTCCGGCTGAAGCAGCTCGCCTACTTCGCCGCCGCCGCCGAGAGCCTCAACGTCAGCATCGCGGCGGCGGCGCTCAACGTGTCGCAGCCGGCCGTCTCCGCCGCCATCGCCGAGATCGAGCGGCGCTACGGCACGCAGCTCTTCCTGCGCCGCCATGCCCGTGGCCTGACCCTGACGCCGGCCGGCCAGCGCTTCCTCGCCGCGTCGCGGGCGCTGCTCGCCCATGCGCGCGAGGTCGAGGCCTCCTTCGTCGCAGAGGCCGACGAGCCGGCCGGGATCGTGTCGGCCGGCTGCTTCGTGACCTTGGCGCCTTATGTCATGCCGCGCCTCCTGGCGTCGCTCGCCCAGGCGCATCCGGCGATCGAGGTGGACATGATCGAGGGCAACCAGGAGGAGCTGCAGGCCGCGCTGCGCGATGGCCGGATCGAGATCGCGGTCACTTACGACTACGGGCCGGCCGAGGCCCTGGCCGCGAGCCCTTTGGCCCTGCTGCCGCCGCGCGCCGTGCTGCCCGCCCGCCACCCGCTGGCCCGCCGAAGGCGGGTGGCGATGGCCGAGCTGGCGCCCTTGCCGCTGGTGCTCCTGGACATGCCGCACACGCGCGACTACTTCTCCGGCCTGTTCGCGGCTGCGGGCATCCTGCCGCGCATCGCCCGCCGCACGCGCTCCTACGAGCTGGCGCGCGCGCTGGTCGGGCGCGGCCTTGGCTACACCATCCTCAATGCCGTGCCCGGCACCGCGGCGACCTATGACGGCGGCGCCGTCGCAGTCCGTCCGCTCGCCGACCCGCTGCCGCCGATCCGCGTCGTCGCCGTCAGAGCGGCGGAGCACCCGCCGCGCCGCGCCGTGCGCGCCGTGCTCGGCCACCTGGAGGAGCGAGCCGCCGGCTGGCTCGGCGCCGCGCCGCCGCGCGACGGCTGAAAGGGACAGCCGGGCTCACGCGCCTTGCGGCAGCAGCAGCGTCACCGTCGAGCCGCTCCCCTTAGCGCTCACGACCTGCAGCTGGCCGCCGTGCAGCTCGACCAAGGCCTTGGCGAGCGGCAGCCCGAGCCCGGCGCCGGCGTAGGAGCGGTCGAAGCCTTGGTGGATCTGCTCGAACGGCCGCAGCGCCCGCTCGATCTCGTCCGGCGTCATCCCGATGCCGGTGTCCGCCACAGCCACGGCAAGCGCCCCGTCGTCCCGCCGGCGCGCGCGGACCTCGATGCGTCCCCCTTCGGGCGTGAACTTGACGGCGTTGGCCACGAGGTTGAGCAGCACCTGCTTCAGCCGCTGCGCGTCGGCCCGCCAGACCAGCGGCGCCGCGAGTCCTTCGCCGAGCGCAATCTCCACGCGGCGCCCTTGCGCGCGCGGCCGCAGCATCCGGGCGGCGCTCGCGGCGAGCTCGGCGACATCGACGTCCTCGATGTCGAGCTTGAGCCCGCCGGACTCGACGCGCGACAGGTCGAGCACGTCGTTGATGATCGACAGCAGCAGCTCGCCGCTCTCGCGGATCTCGCGCGCGAAGTCGCGCTGTCGGACCGCGCCGTCCGGCCCGGCCAGCTCGCGCTCGAGGATCTGCGCGAAGCCGATCACGGCGTGCAGCGGCGTGCGCAGCTCGTGGCTCATGGTCGAGAGGAAGACGGACTTCGCGCGATTGGAGGACTCGGCGAGGTCGCGGGCCGCCGCTAGCTCGCGCTCGCGCCGCACGTGGTCCGTGACGTCGAAGCGGACGAGGATGATGCTGCCGTCGGCGAGGCGGGCCTCGTGCACCTCGACCGTGCGGCCGGTCACGTGGTCCACGCGCGTCGAGCCTTCGCCGAGCCGGTGCCGCGCCAAGCGCTGCGCGACCCACGTCTCCCGCTCGGCCGCGTCGATCTTCAGGATGCCGCCGGCGATCAAGCCGCGCAGCATCGATTCGAACGTCACGCCGGGTGCCACGATCCGCTCCAGGGCGGGGACCTGGCGGAAGTTCTCGCGATTGCCCATGACGAACCGGTCGTCCGGATCGAACAGCATGACGGCCGCGGGCATGGTCTCGATCACGTCGCGCAAGCGCTGCTCCGCCGACTTCAACCCGGTGACGTCGGCATAGATGCCGATGATGCCGCCGTCGCTCGTGCGCTGCTCGCGGACGAGGACATGCCTGCCGCCGCTCAGCGTCAGCGCCGCGGTCCCCTCAGCTTTCCGGTGCTGCGCGAGGCGCTTGGCGACGAAGGCGTCGACATCCTCTGCGTCGCTGGACTCGACGCCGCCATGCCCGACGACGAGCCGGAGGACCTGCTCGAAGGACATGCCGGCCCTGATCAGCGGGCCGGCGCCGCCCATCAGGTCGCGATGCCCCTTGTTGTGCATGAGCAGGCGGTCGTCAGGGCTCCACAGCGCGAAGCCGTCGCCGAAGCTGTCGATCGCGTCGATGAGGCGCTGCTCGAGCCGCTGGAGCTCCTGCGCCGCCTCGATCTCCGCCGTCACGTCGCGCCCGGTGCCACGGTACCCCGCGAACGAGCCGTCCGGCGCGAACAGGGGCTTCCCGCTGGAGGAGAGCCAGCGCTCGCCGCCGCCGGGAACCCGCACGGGATAGCGGAAATCGCGGAACGGGCGGCGCGCGGACAGGTCGTCCATGTGGCGCGCCCAAGCCGGAGACGTGCGCGACGTGGCCTCGCCGAACGCGCGGCGCGACTTGCCGATGACCTGCTGCGGCGGGATCCCGGTAAGCCGCTCCATGTTGTCGGAGATGACGACGAACCGATGATCGGCGTCGGTCTCCCAGAACCAATCCGCGGACGCCTCAGCATAGTCCTTGAACCGCCGCTCGCCCTCAAGCAGGCGCTCCTCGGCCGCGCGACGCTCGCTGATGTCGGAGATCGTCCCGACCAGGGTGCGCGGGGCTCCTGTCGCGTCGCGGACAGCCTGGCCGCGCGCGGTCACCCAGATCCAGCCGCGCGTGCGGTGGCGCGCCCGGTAGGTGATCTCGTAGCTCGCCAGCCGACCGGCCAGGTAGTCGCGACCGATCGCTTGACAGCGCGCGAGATCGTCGGGATGGACGGTCATCGTCCAGCTGCTGATGAGCTGCGGCAGGGGCGCGTCCTGGTGCCCCATGATCTTCATCCAGGTCGGCGAGAAGTACGCGGCGTCCGTCGCGATGTCCCACTCCCAGACGCCGTCGTTGGCGCCCTGGAGCGCGAGGTCGTAGCGCCGCTCGCGCTCGGCCAGGCGCCGCTCCTCGCGCTCGCGGCGCCGGAGCTGGGCTGCCAGGCTCAGCCCGAGCGCGCCGACGGCGAGCGCGCCGATGCCGGCGATCAGGCCCTGCTCGCGCGCGTCCCTGCGCCAGGTCGCCAGGTAGTCGCTCTCTCCGGCGGAGACTGAGACGACGAGCGGGTAGCCGGGAACGTCCCGGAAGCGCAGCATGCGCTGGACGTCGTCGAGCGGCGACGAGACCGACCGGATCACGCCCTGGCGCTCGCCGCGCTGCAGGGCGGCATAGAGCGGCCCAGCCGTGAAGCTGCGGCCGGTCAAGTCCGGAACGGCCGGGCGGCGCTGGATCAAGCGCCCGTCCTCGCGCCAGATCGCGAGCGTGCCGACCGGCCCGACGTCGATCGCGCCGAGCCTCTCGTCGAAGTACCCGGGATCGAGGAGCGCGACGACGGTGCCGAGGAAATCGTCGTCGGCGCCGAGGATGGCGCGCGCGAAGGGCAGGTAGATCCCCCCGACGTCGCGCCCGACCTGGGGCACCCCGATGAACGGCGCCTTCAGCCGCGCGATCCCGTGCTGGAAGTAGTCGCGGTCGCTCATGTCGATCGGGCGACCGGCATCGCTATCCGAGTCGGCCCGCAGCTTGCCATCGCGATCCAGGACGATCAGCGCCCGCACTTGCGGCAAGCCCGAGAGGCGCCGGCGCAACTGGGATCGCAGGGCGCCGGGAAAGGCGAATGCTTGCGGACCGGCCTGCGCCAAGGATTCGGCGATGTCCTGAAGCGCGATGTCGGTCGCCGTCGCCGTCTGCGCCACCGACCACGCCAAGGACTCGCACAAGGCGCCCAACCGGCCGACCGTCTCGTTCTCCACCCGGCCGCGCGCCTCGATGATCTGGTAGGTCGTGATCGATGCGATGCCGATCACGGCACCGCAGGTCAGGGCGGCCAGGGCCGCCCAGCCGCGAACGACCTGGAGCCCGCGCGCTGCCAAGGTCGCCCCCGACGGGAGACGGCTCTCAGCCGCGCGCTCAGGCGGCGGCCCGCTCGCCGCCGCCGATGCGCTTTCCGCGATGTCGCCCATTCATCCGTCCCTGGCGGCGAAGCCGGTGCGCCTCTTGGCCCGAGGCACCTCGCCCTCTCTCCGCCGCTTCGAAATCTAGACCGGCGGACCCGCGCTAGCGGCAGGAAAAAGCGCTTGAAAGTAGAAACACCCCGCGGCTGTCGCGCGCGCCACGGTCCGGCCGTCGAAGCCCTGTCGCTGCCTAAACCGGATAGCGGAAACAGCCTGTCACCCGGTGCAGCATCAGCGCGTCCTCCAGGCGAGGTCCGCGACCGATGTTGTGAATGACCTGCCAGCGCTGCCCATCGGGCGAGCGCAGGTCCGCGACGATCGCGATGTGCGGCAGGTTGCCGGGCAGACGTTGCGTGACGAGGTCGCCCGGCTCGGCCGCGGCCGCATCCGTCGCCAGCACTGTCCCGTGCCGGCGGAGAAAGGTCGCGAGATTGGGGACGCGGCGGTGGTCGATGTTCGGGTCGGGCGCGGTCAGGCCCCAGAGCTTCGGATAGGCGACGAAGCTCCGCCGCATGTCCTCGTGCACCAGGCGCTGGAGGTCGATGCCGAGCGCGGCCCGATAGGCGCGGATCACGACATCGGTGCAGACGCCGACCTCGGCAGGGACATCGCCGCCGGGATAGGCGATGCGTCGATAGGCGCCGTCGTAGCGGACCGCGGAGCCGAGCTGTCGGTAAGCCGCCGCAACGAGGCGCCGGCGCGGTTCCCGGCGCTCGGCATCAGCTTGCGCGGGCGCGGTCGGCGGCCAGGACGCCCAGGCCGCCGCGACGAGGCCCGCGCACAGGCTGCGACGCCCCAGGGCTCGCCCTCGCCGCTCCGCGGTCACGGCTCGACCCGGTACCCGTACTCGGCTGCCGCGTCGACCAGCCACTCCCAAAAGGACCGCGCATAGGAGCGCGGCACGTAGAGGTCCACGCCGTCGCCGCTGGGCAAAGCGTGCAGCAGTGCCGGCACATGCGCGAGCCGCGTCGAGGCGCAGCGGCCGGGCATGAAGCTGCGCGGGTGCAGGTCGAGGCTGCAGCCCTTCGACAGCAGCGACCGCCAGGCCGCGCCGCGCACGCGCAGAACGGCGCGCGCCTGGCTCTGGTCGGTGATCGCCACCGCGACCCCGGCCATGGCCTTGCGCAGCCCCTCCTCCATCTTCATCCCGCTCTCCGGGTCGGGCCCGACGACGAGCCAGCGGTCGGGCGCCATCCACAGGACGACCGCGTCGCCGACGGCCATGACCATGCCCGGCGCCAGGGGCAGCGCGCCGCCGAGCTTGCCGTCGAAGGCCGCCGCGACGGCCATCACCGATCGATCGACCGCATCGGCGCGGCCGATCGCCGCGAGCTGGACCTGCGCCAGGCCGCGCCGCTCGGTGAGAACGAGCGGCGCTGCGGAGGCGGAACCGAACGTGCCGGGAGCCGGTTCGATCGCGGATCGGTATGCCACCTCAACCATGCAGGCGCCTCCCCTCCGGATCGACGAAGCACGGCGCGGTGACCTCCACCTCGACCTCCATGCCGGTGACGGGCGAGACCGCCCAGAGCCGCTCGCCCCGACGGGCCAGGCCGCCGCTCACGAGGGCCAGGGCTACAGGGTGGCCGAGCGTCGGGCTCATCGCGCTCGAGGTCGTATGGCCGAGCGTCTCGTTCGGCGGCCCGACCTTGCGGTCGGCCACCACCTGCATGCCGCCGCGCAAGCGCGACTGACGGTCCGCGGGCATCAGCCCGACCAGCTTCTGCCGTGCGGGATCCTTCAGGCCAGGGCGCTCCAGCCCGCGCCGGCCCACGAACTCCTTCTTCGTGCTGACCAGGCGCCCCATGCCGAGGTCGTCGGGCGTCGTGCGGCCGTCGAGCTCGGCACCCGCGGGATGCCCCTTCTCGATGCGCATCGTGCCCATGGCCTCGAGCCCGTAGGGCATGATGTCCATGTCCTTGCCTGCCGCCATCAAGGCCTCCCAGACATGCAGGCCGCGATCGGACGGGACGTTGACCTCGAACGCGCGCTCGCCGGTGAAGCTGATGCGGAAGATGCGCGCGGGCACGCCGGCCACGCGGGCATGGATCACGCCCATGTGCGGCAGGCTAGCGTCGCCCACATCGGCGTCCGCCAAGCGAGCGAGCAGTGCCCGGCTCTGCGGGCCTGAGACGGCGATCGCCGTCCACTGCTCGGTGACCGACGTCGCCTGCACGCGCAGCTCCGGCCAGACGACCTGGAGGTAGTACTCCAGGTGCTGCATCACCTTGATCGCGTTGGCCGTCGTCGTCGTCAGGAAGATGCGGTCCTCGGCCAGGCGCGCGACCGTGCCGTCGTCCAGGACCAGCCCGTCCTCGCGCAGCATCAGGCCGTAGCGCGCCTTGCCGACGGCCAAGGTCGAGAAGCCGTTGCAGTAGACGCGGTTGAGGAGCTCGATGACGTCCGGGCCTTGCAGCTCGATCTTGCCGAGCGTCGAGACGTCGCAGATGCCGACGCCGTTGCGCACCTGCACCGCCTCGCGCTGCGAGGCCTCCTGCCACGTCTCGGGCCGGCCGTTGCGCCGGCGCACGTACCAGCGCGGCCGCAGCCAGAGCCCCGCCGTCTGCAGCGGCGCGCCGTTGGCGACATGCCAGTCATGGATGGCCGTTCGCCGGATCGGGTTGAAATGCAGGCCGACCTCGCGCCCGGCCAAGGCGCCCCAGGTGACCGGGGTGTAGGGCGGCCGGAAGGTGGTCGTGCCGACGCCGGGGATCGGCAGCTTGCGCAGCTCCGCCATGATCGCCAAGCCGTTCACGTTGGCGGTCTTGCCCTGGTCGGTGCCCATGCCGAGCGTCGTGTAGCGCTTCAAGTGCTCGACCGAGCGGAAGCCCTCGCGCTCGGCGAGGGCCACGTCCTCCGCCGTGACGTCGTCCTGGAAATCGACGAAGCGCTTGCCGCCGCCGCGCGAGGGCACGTGCCAGATCGGCTCGAACGGCGCGTCCTCGGACTCGACCACGCTTGGCGCGGTCGGCGCCCGGCCGTCGCCGAAGCCCGCCGCCTGCGCCGCCGCCGCACCTGCGGCAAGACCATCGGCCAGGCAGGCCGACCGGGCGATTTGGCCGCGCGCGGCGCCGGCCGAGCGCTCGGCCTGGCGCGCCGCGCCGGGCACGAAAGCCGCGAGCGCCTGGTCCCAGACCGGCTTCGGCCCGGACTGGCTCTGCAGATGGACGACCGGCGTCCACCCGCCGGCCATGCAGACGAGGTCGCAGTCGATTCGGCGGGGCGCGCCGCCGGCCCGCGCGGTCACCTCGACCGCGCGGACGCCGCCGGCGCCGCCGAGCGCCCGCGTCACGACGTGACCAGCCAGGATCTCGCTGCCGCCTGCGCGCGCATGCGCCGCGCCAGGGCCGACCGCCGCGCGCGGGTCGATGACGGCGGCGACCGTGATGCCGGCTGCGGCCAGCGCAGCGGAAGTCCGGTATTCATCGTCATGGCCGCCGAACACCACGGCGCGGCACCCCGGCGCCACAGCGTAGCGGTTGACGTAGGTGCGCGCCGCCGAGGCGAGCATGACGCCCGGCCGGTCATTGTCGGCGAACACGATCGGCCGCTCGACGGCACCGGTCGCGAGAACGACCTGCTGCGCGCGGATCTGCCAGAGGCGCTGGCGCGGGCGATGGGGCTCCGGCTCCGGCAGATGGTCGGCGACCCGCTCGACCGCGCTGAGGAAGTTGTGGTCGTAATAGCCGAACACGGTGGTGCGCGGCAGCACCGTCACGTCGGCCATGCGCGCGAGCTCGCTTGCGGCCGCGGCGACCCATGCGTCGGCCGGGCGCCCGTCGATGGTCGCGCGGTCGCGCAACAGGGCGCCCCCAAGCGCCGACTGCTCGTCGGCCAGGAGGACTCGCGCGCCGGCGCGTCCGGCCGCCAGGGCGGCGGCGAGGCCGGCCGGACCCGCACCGACGACCAGCACGTCGACATGGATCGAGCGCTGGTCGTAGGCATCGGGATCAGGCCAGGCATCCGGCGCGCGGCCCAGGCCGGCGGCGCGCCGGATGAAGCGCTCGAAGAACATCCAGGGACCGGTGCCCGTCCCGCGCGGACCCATGAACGTCTTGTAGTAGAAGCCGGCCGGGATCAGCGGGGCGAGCAGCGCGTTGAGCGCGCCGAGATCGAAGCCGAGCGACGGCCAGCAATGCTGGCTCACGGCGTCCAGCCCCTCGAACAGCTCGGCCACGGTGGCGCGCGTGTTCGGCTCGAAGCGCGCGCCGCGGCGCAGCCCGACGAGCGCGTTCGGCTCCTCGGAGCCGGCGGTCAGGACGCCGCGCGGCCGATGATACTTGAAGCTGCGGCCGACGAGGCGCACGCCGTTGGCGAGCAGCGCCGAGGCCAGGCTGTCGCCGGCAAGGCCCGACAGCAGCGCGCCGTCGAAGCGGAACGTCAGCGGCCGGCTGCGATCCACCATCCCGCCGCGCGCCAGGCGGAACGGCTGGTGCGCCGCCGCATGCGTTGCCGGCTCCGCGTCGCGCGGCGCCAAGCTCGCGCCGGCGCCGTGCGAGGCGGCCAGGTCAACAGGCGGGGTCATGCGGCAGCTCCCTGCGCGCGACCGCCGGGAACGGCGGCGCCGACCGCGCTCTCGACTCGCTCGATCCGCATGGTCAGGGTGTCGCGCGTCACCAGGAGGAAGCGCCGGCAGCCCGAGGCGTGCTGCCAGATCTCCTTGTGCGGCCCGCGCGGATTGTCGCGGATGAACACCCAGTCGAGCCATTCCGTCTCGCCGGCGCCCAGGCTGTCGGCCGGGCGCCGGACGGTGCCGTCGCCGACGAAGGTGTACTCGGTCTGGTCACGGGGCCCGCACCATGGACAGGCAATCAGCAGCATCTCACCCTCTCCGATTGGCCAGCTCCCCGTCGGGCGGGAGGCCAGCGCGGCGCCGCGCGATCCGCGCGCCGCTCAATGATGCGCCGGGTAGGGACCGGCGCCCTTCTCGTCCAGCGCAGATCCCCGAGCGAACCGGTCGAGGGTGAACGCTGCGTTGAAGGGATGCGGCCGATCCTGCGCGATGGTGTGCGCGAACACCCAGCCGGAGCCCGGCGTCGCCTTGAAGCCGCCGTAGCACCAGCCGCAGTTGAGGTAGAGGTTGTCGATCGGCGTCTTGCCGATGATCGGGCTGCCGTCCATCGACATGTCC
>JAEULF010000286.1 GCA_016793965.1 Alphaproteobacteria bacterium
ACCGACGTGGTGCGCGCGCTGCGCGAGCAGAACGTGCAGGTCTCCGGCGGCGCCCTCGGCCAGGAGCCGGTCGCCATGGGCTCCGCCTTCCAGCTCACCGTCACGACCCAAGGCCGCTTCGAGGACATCAGGCAGTTCCGCGACGTCATCGTCAGCACCAGGGACGGGCGGCTGGTCCGCGTGCAGGACGTCGCGCGGGTCGAGATGGGCGCCCGCGACTATGTCACGCGCAGCTACCTCAACGGCAAGCCAGCCATCGCCATGGTCATCTTCCAGCGCCCGGGCTCGAACGCGCTGACCACGGCGGAAGCGATCAAGCAGCGCATGGCGGACCTGAAGCGCGACTTCCCGCGCGGCCTCGACTACACGATCGTCTACAACCCGACCGAGTTCATCGAGCAGTCCGTCGCCGAGGTCTACACGACCCTGTGGGAGGCGATCCTGCTCGTCGCCCTGGTCGTGCTCGTGTTCCTGCAGTCCTGGCGCGCCTCGCTGATACCGATCCTGGCGATCCCCGTCTCGCTGATCGGCACCTTCGCCGTGATGGCCGCCTTCGGCTTCTCCCTCAACGTGCTGACCCTCTTCGGCCTGGTGCTGGCGATCGGCATCGTGGTCGACGACGCCATCGTCGTGGTCGAGAACATCGAGCGCAACATCGCCGCCGGCATGAGCCCGCGCGACGCCGCGCACGAGACCATGGACGAGGTCGGCACCGCGGTGATCGGGATCGCCATCGTGCTGTCCGCGGTGTTCATCCCGACGGCGCTGATCCCCGGCATCTCCGGCCAGTTCTACCGGCAGTTCGCGCTCACCATCGCGGTCGCCACCGTGCTCTCCGCGATCAACTCGCTCACGCTCTCGCCCGCCCTCGGCGCCATCCTGCTCAAGGGCCACGGCAGCGAGAAGGGCGGCGACCGCGCCGGGGCGCCGAAGCGGCGCTTCTTCCTGGCACGCCTCGGCAGCGGCTTCGCGCGGGTCTTCAACAGCGGCTTCGACCGCATGAGCACCGGCTACGGCCGCTCCGTCGGCCTGTTCCTGCGGCGCAAGGCCGTGATGATGCTGGTCTACGCCGGCCTCGCCGCGGCCACGGCCGGCCTGGCGATGCACGTGCCGACCGGCTTCATCCCGCAGCTCGACCGAGGCTACGCCATCGTCGTGATCCAGCTCCCGGACGGCGCGGCGCTCTCGCGCACCGACGACGTCGTTCGGCGCGCCTCGGACATCGTGAAATCGACGCCCGGCGTCCGCAACGCCGTCGCCTTCACCGGCTTCAGCGGCGCCACCTTCACCAACGCGACGAACTCGGCCGTCATCTTCGCGAGCTTCGCGCCGTTCGAGGAGCGCATCCCGCAGAAGCTGTCGGCCTCGGCCGTCGTCGGCGCGCTCTACGGACGGCTGCAGTCGATCGATGCAGCCTTCATCATCGCCGTGCCGCCGCCCGCCGTGCCCGGCATCGGCACCGCCGGCGGCTTCAAGATGATGGTTCAGAATCGCGTCAGCGACGACGTTCGGCCGCTGCTCGGCGTCGCCTACGGCGTGATGGGCCGCGCGGCCCAGACGCCGGGCCTGACCGGCGTGTTCACCACGTTCAGCGCCAGCTCTCCCCAGATCTTCCTGGAGATCGACCGCGTGAAGGCGCAGATGCTCAACGTGCCGATCTCCAACATCTTCGAGACCTTGCAGGTCAACCTCGGCTCGGCCTACGTCAACGACTTCAACGCCTTCGGCCGCGTCTACCAGGTCCGCGCGCAGGCGGACCAGGGATTCCGCCTGGACGTCGAGGACATTGCACGGCTCAAGGTGCGCAGCGCCACGGGCGCCCTCGTCCCGCTCGGCACCCTGGTCGGCATCGTCGACCGTACCGGCCCCGACCTGGTGCAGCGCTACAACCTCTTCACCTCGGTGCCGATCCAGGGCAACGCGCAGCCCGGCGTCTCGACCGGCGACGCGCTGGCCGCGATGGAGCGGATCGCGTCCGAGACGCTGCCGCCCGGCACGTCCTTCGAGTGGACGGAGCTGGCGCTGCAGCAGAAGCTGGCCGGCAACACCGCCGCCTACATCTTCGCGCTCTCGATCCTCTTCGTCTTCCTGGCGCTCGCCGCGCTGTACGAGAGCTGGACCCTGCCGCTCGCCATCATCATGATCGCGCCGATGAGCGTGCTCTCCGCGCTGCTCGGCGTCTTGGCGCGCGGCATGGACAACAACATCCTCGTCCAGGTCGGCCTGGTCGTGCTGGTCGGCCTTTCTGCGAAGAACGCCATCCTGATCGTCGAGTTCGCCCGCCAGCTCGAGAAGGAGGGCAAGTCCTCGGCGGAGGCCGTCGTCGAGGCCAGCCGGCTGCGCCTGCGCCCGATCCTCATGACGGCGCTCGCCTTCATCCTGGGCGTCGTGCCGCTGGTCATCGCGGCCGGCGCCGGCGCGGAGATGCGCCAGGCGGTCGGCACCGCGGTCTTCGCCGGCATGATCGGCGTGACTGTCTTCGGCCTGGTGCTGACGCCGGTGTTCTACGTCGTGATCCGCGCGCTGTTCCGGCGCCGCGCCCGGTCGCGCGGCCACGAGGCCCCGGCAGCGGCGGCGCATCCGGCGGAGTAGCTGCGCGCTGGCCGCAGCCGCCGCCCTGAGGTAGGACGCGTCATGCCGCTGCTCGCCCTCGATGCGCTGCCGGCCGCAGGCCGCGTGCTCGGCATCGACCTGGGGACCAAGACGATCGGCCTCGCCGTGTCCGATCCCGGTCGCATGGTCGCGAGCCCGGTCGGCACCATCCGCCGCACGCGCTGGACGGAGGATTCGACGGCCCTGCTAGCGGCCATCGACGAGCGCGGCGTGGCCGTCATCGTGCTCGGCCTCCCGATCAACATGGACGGAAGCGAGGGCCCGCGCGCCCAGGCGACCCGCGCCTTCGCGCGCAACCTGCTCGCGCTGCGGGATTTCCCGCTCGCGCTGTGGGACGAGAGGCTCTCCACTGCCGCCGTGGAGCGCGCGATGATCGAGGCCGACTTGTCGCGCCGCCGGCGAGCCGAGAGCGTGGACGCCGCTGCGGCCGCCTACCTGCTGCAAGGCGCCCTCGACTTCCTGGCTCGCCGCCGCGCGTGAGCCTTCCGCGGGCTCGCTGCGCGCGGCAGGCCAGGCACGCCGCTACGTCAGCGCATCGGCGGCAACGGGCGCCTTTCTTGGCAGGCGGATGGTGAAGCGCAGTCCCTTGCCCGGAGCGCCCTCGGCGCGGATCTCGCCGCCCAGCTTCTGCGTCACCAGGTTGTAGACGATGCTGAGGCCGAGGCCGCTCCCGCCGCGCCCGCGTCGCGTCGTGAAGAACGGCTCGAACATGCGCTGCAGCACGTCCTCCGAGACGCCGCTGCCGTCGTCGGCATAGACGATCTCCACGTCGCGCTCGCCGGCCGAGACGGCAAGCGTCAGCTGGCCGGACGCGCCCGGCTCGAACGCATGCACCAGGCTGTTCATCACCAGGTTCGTGACGATCTGCGAGATCGCTCCCGGATAGGTCGTCAGCAGCACCCCGTCCGGGCACTCGATCGCCACCGTGATGCCGGAGCCGCGAAGCTGCGGCGACAGAGTGCCGACGATCTCGCGCAGATAGAGCGCCAGGTCGATGACGCGGCTGATGCCGCTCACCTGGTCGACCGAGACCTGCTTGAAGGACTGCACAAGGTCGGCCGCCCGCCGGAGGTTCGAGCCGATGATCCGGAGCCCTTCGTCGAGATCGAGCAGCAGCGCGTCGAGCGTCGTCCGCTTCAGCGGTCCGGAGCGGTAGGACGCCACGAACGTCCGGACGTGCTCGGAGAGATGGGAGGAGCCGGTCACGGCGACGCCGATCGGCGTGTTGATCTCGTGCGAGATGCCGGCGACCATCGTGGCGATCGACGACATCTTCTCCGCCTGCATCAGCGCGTCCTGCGCGTCCTTCAGCTCCGTCACGTCGGTGCCCGACCCTCGCATCCCGGCGAACTTGCCGTCATGCAGGACCGGCACGCCGCCGAGCCGCACGTGCAGCGTGCCGCCATCCGCCGCCCGGAGCTGGTAGGCGACGTTCCTGAAGGGCTGGCGGCTCTCGATCGCGCGCGCGAGAAGCGCCCACTGCGACCGCATCGAAGCGGCGGCGTCGGCGGGAGGCGCCCATTCGGCGTAGTGCCTGCCGACCGTGGCGTCGGGCGATGCCCCCGTCGTGCGGTAGAACACGTCGCTGAACGAGGTGACCCGCAGCTCGGCGTCGAGCTCCCAGAACCAATCGGACGACGCGGCGACGATGTCCTTCAGGCGCTGCTCGCTCTCGGTCAGCGCCGCCTGCGCGTAGCGCCGCTCCGTGATCTCGGCCTCCAGGTGGCGCGTCCGCTCGCTGACCAGGCGCTCGAGGTCCTCGTTGGTCCGGCGCAAGGCCTCGGCCGCCGCCATCCGGTCGGTGATGTCGAAGACGACGCCGTGCGAGCCGACGAGGGCGCCGGTGGCATCGAACAGCGGCCGGGTCTGGATGTCGATCCACCGCGTCTCGGCGCCGGGGCGGACCACCCGCAGCTCCGCGCGCACGGGCTCGCGGCGCGCGAAGCAATCCTGGCGCAGCCTGACGTAGAGCTGCCGGTCGTCGATGTGGAGATGCGAAAGGAACGCGTCGAACGAGGTGCGCAGCTCCGCCGCCTTCGTCCCCATGATCTCCGCCATCGTCTCGGACCAGACGCTGGCGCCCGTGGCGCGATCGAAGGTGAAGTAGCCCAGGCGCGCGAGGCGCTGCGCGTCGAGGAGCTGCTCGCGCTGGCGCTCGAGCTGGGCGTCACGCTCGCGCCGCTCTGTCACGTCGGTGAGCGAGCCCGACATGCGGACGGCGCGCCCGCTCGCGTCCCGCTTCGACAGGCCCCGGATCAAGCCCCAGAGAGGCGATCCATCGGCGCGGACGAACCGGCCCTCGAAGGCGAAGTGCCCCGCGGCGCCGCTCAGGTGCGCGCGCAGGGCTTCGGCATAGCGCGAGCGCTCGCCGGGATCGAGAAAGTCGGAGAAGCTGTCGGAATGGCGCCAGCCCTCGCCTTGCGGCTGGCCGAGGATCTCCGCCGAGCGCGCGGAGACGAAGAGGCGCTTCTCGTCGATCAGCCAGTCCCAGATGCCGTCGCGCACCCCGGCGACGGCGAGCGCGTAGCGCTCCTCGCTCTCCTGGAGCGCAATCTCGCGCCGCTTCTGCTCGGTGATGTCGACGAGGACGGTGATCGTGCTGCCGTCGGGCAGTCGCTGGTCCTTGACCAAGAGCCAGGTCCCGTCGAACCGGCGCCGGATGCTATGCGCGCCGGCAGGATTGCGGCGGCTCGCCATGCGCTTGCGCAGCCAGGCTTCCGGATCCCCGACGGCGTCCGGGATCAGGCCGAGCGCGATGCGTTGGCGCAGGTGGTCGATGAAAAGTCGCCCCGGTTGCACCTGCTCGGCCACTTCGGCGTTGAGCCGGCGGAAGTTGCGGTTGCCGACGACGATGCGGTCGTCCGGATCGGTCAAGACGAAGCCGTCGTCGAGCGCCTCGACGGCCTGGACCAGCCTCGCATCGGCCTCCTGCGCCCGGCGCTCGAGCTCGA
>JAEULF010000287.1 GCA_016793965.1 Alphaproteobacteria bacterium
TGTTGACGATCGAGCCGGAGCCGCGCTTGACCATGCGCCGGGCGGCGAGCACGGAGACGATGTGCGCGCCGACCAGGTTGACGGCGACGACGCTGCGGAAGTCGTCGAAGGACTGGTCGAGCAGCGGCCCGAAGCGCACCAGGCCGGCGTTGTTGACCACGAGGTCGGGGACGGCGCCGAAATCGTCGAGCGCCTTCTCCACCGATCGCTCGCTCGTCACGTCGGCCTGCAGCGGCACCGCGCCCTTGATGGTCGCGGCGATGGCCTTGGCGTTGTCGTGGTTCATATCGACGACGGCGACCTTGTAGCCCTGGGCGGCGGCGCGCGCGGCGATCGCCGCGCCGAGCCCGCCGCCGCCGCCGGTGACGAAAGCGGTCTTCATGCGCTGTCCTTTCGCGTGGCATAGCACCGCTTCCTCGTCATCCCCGCGAAAGCGGGGATCCACAATGCCGACGACGGAAGAGCGGTCGTGCGACCGCCGACCGTGCCGCGACTTGCGCGGGCTGCGCCTTGCCGCAGGGTGGATCCCCGCCTTCGCGGGGATGGCAGGAAACAGAGCGGGGATGACGGGTGAGCGGGCAGGGACGCCTGCTTCTTGCGCTGGCGCATCTCACCGCCCCAGCAGGATCGGGTAGCGGCCCCAGTTCGGGCGGGCGGTGTGCTGGGCGCGCACCGGCGGTTCCTTCGGGTCGAGCCGGGCGCCCTTGGCGAGCAGCGTGCGCACGAACAGCGGCACGATGCCGAGCTGATGCGTCGCGGGGTCCGCGTCGGCGCGCGGCAGCACGCCGCCGTCGAGGTCGCGCCCGAGGCAGGAATGGACGCCGGTGCCGAAGGTCAGGCCGAAGGGCGGGACGTTCGGCGGCAGGACGCGGTGCGGGTTGAAGACGTCGGCATCGGCGCCGAAGATCGCTGGGTCGCGGTTGGCCTGGTGCAGGTCGACGACGACGCGGTCCTCCGTCCCAGCCCTGTGCCCGCCGGCCAGCGACACCGGGCAGACCGGGCGACGCCAGGCGACCGGGCTCGCAGGGTGCAGGCGGAAGCTCTCGTGCACGCAGCGCTGCAGGAAGAGCGGGTCGGATTCCAGGCGGGCGCGGTCCTGCGGCCGCTTCTCGCACCAGGCGAGGAGCTCGTGCAGCGCGTGGGTCGTCGAGTTCGCCGTGCTGTGCGAGCCGGCCTGGAGATAGAACGCCATCTCGCGCCGAAGGATCTCTGGCGGCAGCTCGAGCTTGTCCTCGTTGCGCAGCAGCACGGTCAGCACGTCGCGCGGAAGCGCGTCCTCCGCGATCTCGCTCTTGGCGAAGCGCGCCAGCAGCGCCTTGCGCTTGTCGATCGATCCCTTGAGGAAGGCTGCGTCGAACTCGGCCAGCGCCGCGCGCACCTCCGCCCGTACGGCGTCCTTGTCGCGCGTCGAGTGGACGAGGGTGGCGCCCTCGCTGAAGGTCATCACCAGCTTGAGCAGCTGCGCCGTCTCCTGCGGGGTGCGCGCCGGGCGGTCGATGCCCGCGAAGTCCGCCGTGAGGTTCATGGTGACGCGATAGCCCAGGTCGATCAGGTCGGCGCGTCCCGCTGCCTCGTAGGGCGCCATCGTCTCGGCCAGCGTGCGCGGGAAGACCTCGGTCTCGTACCAGCGGAAGAAGTCGCGGCGGAAGACGCGGAACTCCAGCGTGCGTCGCGCGCGGTGCTGGTCGCCGTGCAGCGTCAGCAGCACGTCCTGCATGATGACCGCGCCCTCGTCGTAGAGCGACTGGGCAAGGTTCTCGTTGCGCAGCGCCAGCGAGGCGTCCTCGTAGCGAGAGACCGCGATGCTCTCCATGGCGCTCTCCTCAGCCCAGCAGGACCGGGTACTTCGCCCAGTTGTTGCGGATGGTCGAGGTGTCGACCACGCCGGGTTCGCTCGGGTCCGGCCGCGCCTTCGCGTCGAGCAGAGCCCGCGCGATCAGCGTCACCGTGCCGAACTGGTGCTCCTTCGGGTCGGCATCGGGGCGGGGCAGGGCGCCGGCCGCGAGGTTCAGCCCGATGCAGGAGTGCATGCCCATGCCGAAGGAGAGGCCGTAGGGGCCGGTGCTCTTCGGCGCCTGGCGGCGCGGGTTGTACTGGGCGGCGTCCGGGCCGAACACGTCGGTGTCGCGGTTGGCCGCCATCAGGTCGACGCTGACGAAGTCGTCGGGCGTCGCGTCCTGGCCGGTCGGCAGGTGGACCGGGCAGGTCGGCCGCCGTCCCGCGGTCGGGCTGGAGGGGTGCAGCCGCATGCTCTCGTGCATGCAGCGCTGCAGGAAAGACAGGTCCTTGCGCACCAGGTCGCTGTCCTCGGGGTGCTCCTTCATCCAGGTGAAGACCTCGTGCATGGCGTGCGTCATCGAGTGGATCGAGGTGAAGGCGCCGGCCAGGAGGAAGAAGCCGATCTCCTTCATCAGCACCTCGTGGCTGAGCGGCAGCTCGGCCTCGTTGCGCAGCAGCTCGACCAGGATGTCGCGCGGCAGGTCGTCCTCGCCGATCTCGCCCTTCTTGAAGCGCGCGAGCAGCCCGCGCCGCCGCTCGGCCGAGGACCGGTAGAAGGTGACGTCGAACTCGTCGATCGCGGCTTGGATCTCCGCGCGGATCGCCGCCTTGTCGCCCTTCGCCTGGCCGAGCGTCGCCGCCTTGCCGAAGGTGCGCAGGATGCGCAGGAGCTGCTCGGTCTCCTCGGGCGTGCGCTTGGGGCGGTCGACGCCGGAGAAGTCCGCGGTCAGGTTCATCATGACGCGGAAGCCGAAATCGACGACGTCGAGCTTGCCCTTGGCCTGGAAGGGCGCGAGCGTCTCCTTCAGCGTCTTGGGGAAGACCTCCGCCTCGTACCAGCGGAAGAAGTCGCGCCGGAAGACCTTGCTCTCGACCAGGCGGCGCGTGCGGTGCTCGTCGCCATGCAGGTTGACGAGCACCTTGTCCATCAGGATGGCGCCCTCGTCGTAGAGCCCCTGGCGCAGGTCGTTGATGCGCAGCGTGTCGTTCGCCTGCTTGTACTTGGACACCGTGATCGTCGCCATGATGTGCTCCTCCTTGCGCGTGCCCCTTGCGTCATCCCGGCCGGAGCGCAGCGCAGAGCCGGGACCCAGAGCCGCCGCTCCGTCGCTCCTCCTGGGTCCCGGGTCTCGCTGCGCTCGCCCGGGATGACGGTGCCTTTCCCTCCCTACCGCGCCACGTCGCGCGTGAGGATCCGGCCGTAGTCGCCGACGCGCCAGCCGGCGATCGGGCGGCGCGCGGGCTCGTCGGGCGCTAGGTCGATGCTGCGGCCGCCCGCCATCACGAACTTGATCCGCTCACGGTCGCCGAGCACGGTGACGTCCGTGGACGGATCGCCGGCGATGCCGATGACGTCGGCGAGCCGGCCCGGCGCGATCTCGCCGATCCGCCCCTCCATCTTCATGGCGCGCGCCCCTTCCGCCGTCGCGCAGCGGACGGTCTCCAGCGGCGTCAGCCCGATGTCGCGCACGAAGACCTCCAGCTCCTTCCAGTGCCAGTCGCCATAGGGCGTGATCGAGAAGCCGCTTTCCGAGCCGCAGAGCAGCGGTACCCCGGCCTTGTGGGCGCGGCGCAGGGTCTCCGCGCTGTCCGCGATCTCGCGCCGGAAGAGGTCCTGCACGAACCTGTCGGCGCCGACCTTGTCGCCGTAGTCGATCAGGTTGGCCTGGAAGGTGAAGGTCGGCACCAGCGGCACCTTGCGCGCGACCACCGCCTCCAGCGCCTCCTCGTCCATGCCCGTGGCGTGCAGGATC
>JAEULF010000301.1 GCA_016793965.1 Alphaproteobacteria bacterium
GCACCGTCGTAGCGGACCTCTCCGGCGCTGGGCTTGCGGTAGCCGGTGATGACGTTGAAGAGCGTGGTCTTGCCGGCGCCGTTCGGGCCGATGACGCTCACGATCTCGTCGCGGCCGACCGAGAAGCCGACTTCGTTCAGGGCTGCGAGGCCGCCGAAGCGCACGCCGATGCCGCTGATCTCCAGCATGGCCTAGCGCCTCCCCGCGAAGTGCCGCCATGCGGCCGCGACCCGCTCGCCGAGCTCGACGAGCCCGCGCGGGAAGAAGAGCACGGCGACGATGAGGAGGCTGCCGAAGAAGACGAGCCGGTAGTCGCTCGCGACGCGCAAGTACTCCGGCAGTGCCGTAAAGACGAAGGCGCCGACCACCGGGCCCACGATGGTGCCAAGCCCGCCCATGACCACCATGACCAGAAGCATGGTCGTATTGGAGAAGAAGAAGACGTCCGGGCTGACGATGTTGAGATAGTGGGCGTAGAGCGCGCCGCCGATGCCGGCGAAGAAGGCGCCGATCACGAAGGCCAGCATCGCGTGGCGGAAGGCGCCGACGCCGATCGACTCGCCGAGCTGCTCGTTCTCGCGCAGGGCAAGGAAGCCCCAGCCCAGCGGCGAGCGCGCGATGCGCGACAGCAGCGCGATGCAGGCGAAGGCGACGGCGAGCGCCAGGTAGTAGAAGTTGGTCTTGGCGGCGAAGTCGATCGCGCCCAGTCCCGGCAACGCCAGCGTCGGCGCCAGTATGCCGGGCAGCCCCTGCGGGCCGCGCGTGACGTCGACCCAGTTGTAGGCGACGAGGCGCATGATCTCGGCGAAGGCGACGGTGACGATGACGAAGCGGTGGCCGCGCACGCCGAGGATGGCGCGGCCGAGCAGGAAGGCGACGGCTGCCGCGACGGTCGCCCCTGCCAGCATGCCGCCCCAGAGCGGGACGCCGCCGTGCAGGAAGAGCAGGGCCGAGACATAGGCGCCGAGGCCGAAGAACGCGGTGTGGCCGAGCGACAGCAGCCCGGCATATCCGACGATCAGCCCGAGGCTCGCGGCTGCGATCGCGAAGATCAGCGACATGATGACGAGGTGCAGGTGGTAGCCCTCGCCGAGCACCCAGGGGCAGGCGAGCGCCGCCGCCACGCCGAGGGCCCAGGCTACGAGGCGCAGGCGGCTCCTCCCTCTGTCAGCGCTTGAAGAGGCCATCGGGCTTGTACAGCAGTATGAGGATGACGAGGAGGAAGCCGACGGCATCCTTCCAGGCGGACGCCACCATGGTGCCGAGTCCCTCGGCGACGCCGAGGATGAGCCCGCCGATCGTGGCGCCGACGATCGAGCCGAGACCCCCGAGGATGACGACGATGAAGGCCTTGAGGGTCGCAAGGTCGCCCATGGTCGGATAGACGGAGAACAGGGTGCCGAGGAGGGCGCCGCCGAGGGCGGCAAGCCCGGCGCCGAGCGCGAACGTGAAGGCGTGCAGGCGATCGACGTCGATGCCGACGAGCAGCGCTGCCTCCTGCTGCTGGAACGCCGCCCGCATCGCCGTGCCGAAGCGCGTGCGCGCGAGGAAGAGCTGCAGGGCGACCAGGGTCGCGATCGTGGTCAGGAAGGCGAAGATGCGCGATTCCGTCAGGTAGACAGGGCCGATCTCGACCGCGATCGGGCTGAAGGGCGCGGGGATGTTCTCCGGCTGCGGCCCCCAGACGACATGCGCCAGCGCTTCGAGGAGGATGCCGATGCCGATCGTGGCGAGCACGCTGGAGAGCAGCGTGGCGCGGCGCAGCCGCGTGAAAACCAGACGCTCGAACGCCCAGCCGACGCATGCGACCGCGACCACGGCGACCGCGAGCGCGACGAAGTAGTTGAGGCCCAGCGCCTGGGCCAAGAAGTACGCGAAGAAGCCGCCGAGCATGTAGAACTGCCCATGCGCGAAATTCGCGATGTTCATGATGCCGAAGATCATCGTCAGCCCGATCGCGGTCAGGCTGTAGTTCAGACCGACGATGAGCCCGTTCACCGCGAACTGGGCGATCAGCTCGACCATGGGCGGCCCCGACTTGGTGCGCCGGCCCGGCGGCAGCTCCCGTGCGACGCTTGTCGTGTGCAAGCGACGTCGTTTTGTATACACTAACGCTACGCGCCGGTGGCGCGGCGAGTCAAGAACCGTGAACGAGGCTTCATGCGCGCCCTCGTCCTCTTTGCCCACCCGCTCGCCGACAGCTTTCACGGCGCCTTGCACCGCGCGATCGTCGACGGCTTGCGCGGCGCCGGCCATGACGTCGACGACTGCGACCTCTATGCCGAGGGATTCGATCCCGTGCTCGATGCAGAGTCGCGGCGACGCTATTTCGACCTTGCCGTCAACCGGACCGGGATCGAGGCCTATGCCGAGCGCTTGCTGGCAGCCGAGGTCCTTGTCCTCTGCTTCCCGGTCTGGTGCTTCGGCCCGCCTGCCATTCTCAAGGGGTTCATGGACCGCGTGATGATCCCGGGCGTGTCCTTCGCGCTCGACGGGTCGGGCGTCCTGCGCCCCAACCTCAGGCGCATCCGGCGCCTCGTCGCGGTGACGACCTATGGCCGCGACCGGCTTGCGGCATGGTGGTTCGGCGATCCCCCGCGCAAGATGGTGACGCGCTACCTGCGCTGGTTCGTGGCGCCGGACGCGCAGGTCCGCTATCTCGCGCTCTACGACCTGCACAAGAAGGAGGGGCGGCCGCAAGCGGCGTTCCTGGCGCAAGTCGGGCGTGCCATGGCGTCCCTTTGATGCGCGGCGTCTTGATGTATACATGGCTCCTGCGCCTGCGCGCTGCGGCGTGCGGCACCGGGCGGTGGTGATGCGATGGCACGAACGGAGCGTCAGGGCAGCGGCGAGAGCGTCACGCGGGCGGTCGAGCTCAGCTTCGCGCTGGAAGCGGCGATCCTGTCCGGCGACCTGAAGCCAGGCGACCGGCTGGACGAGGTCAGGCTCGCGGAGCGCTACAGCGTCTCCCGCACGCCGATCCGCGAGGCGCTGAAGCACCTTGCGGCTTCGGGGCTCGTCGATCTGCGCCCGCGCCAGGGCGCGCTCGTCGCGCGGCCGACCGTCGCCGGCCTGATCGACATGTTCGAGACCATGGCTGTGCTCGAGGGCGCCTGCGTCGGCCTCGCGGCGCGGCGCCATACCAGCGCGGACCGGACGGCGATCCTGGCTGCCCATGAAGCGTGCCTTGGCGCGACGGCGTCGGAGGACCCTGATCTCTTCTACCGCCGCAACAACGACTTCCACGACGCGCTTTGGCGCGGCGCGCACAACGCGTTCCTGTCCGACCAGGCGCTCGCCCTGCGCAAGCGGCTCGAGCCCTACCGCCGCCAGATCACCTTCCATCCCGGGCGCATGGCGCTGTCGAACGACGAGCATGCTCGGATCATGGAGGCGGTGTTCCGCATGGATGCCGACGGCGCGGAGCGCCTGATGCGCACGCACCTAGACACGTTGCGCGACGACGTGACGACCCTGGTCAACACCGTCTATCGTTCGGCCGCGGCAGCGGCTTGAAGAGGCGGCGAGGGGCGATGCGCGACGGCATGGGGATCGGGGCGTCGCTGCGGCGTCTTGAGGACGATCGGCTGCTGCGCGGCCGCGGGACCTTCCTGGACGACCTGCGGCCGGCGGACCTGCTGCACGCGCAGGTCGTGCGCTCGCCGGTGCCGCACGCGCGCATCCGCGCGGTGGACGTCGAGCGGGCCCGGCGCATGCGCGGCGTGCGCCTGGTCGCCGTCGGCGGCGACCTCGCTGCCGACGGGGTCGCGCCGCTGCCCGTGAATGCGCCGCCGCCCGGCCCGGCGGCGCAAGATGGCCGCTGGAGGTCCTGCGGCCAACCGGCCCTCGCCGTCGAGCGCGTGCGCTACGTCGGCGAGCCGGTCGCCTTCGTCGTGGCGGAGACGCTCGACGCGGCGCGCGATGCCGCCGAGGCCGTGCAGGTCGACTATGGTGACTTGCCGTCCGTGACGACAGCTGCGGACGCGGTCGGGCGCGAGCCCGCGCTCTGGGATGCCTATCCGGACAATCAGTGCTTCGTGCACAGCGAGGGCGACGCCGCCGCGACCGACGCGGCCCTGGCCGCGAGCGCGCATGTCGTGACCCTGTCCTTGTCGATGCAGCGCGTCTGCAACGCGGCGCTCGAGACCAGGGGCGCGATCGGCGGCCCGGACATCGCGACGGGCGGGCTGGTCCTCGAGGTCGGCACCCAGCGGCCCCATATCTTTCGCGATGCCCTGGCGGACGTCGTCCTTCGCATGCCGCGCGAGAAGCTCCGGGTGATCGCGCGCGACGTCGGCGGCGGGTTCGGCGGCAAGAACGGCCTGTACCCGGAGTATGTTCTCGTTCTCTGGGCAGCGCGCCGGCTCGGGCGGCCGGTCAAGTGGGTTGCGAGCCGTGCGGAGGCCCTCGTTGCCGACAACCACGCGCGCGACACCGATTTCGAGGCCACGCTAGGTCTCGATCGCGACCATCGCTTCACGGCATTGCGGGTGCGCCGGGTCGTCAATCTCGGCGCCTATGTCGCGCCGCGCGGCTTCGTGCCGACCTTCAACGGGCTCGACGCGCTGCCTGGCGCCTATGTCGTACCGGCGGTCAGCGTGGAGGTGCGCGGCGTCTTCACCAACACCGCCTCGACCACCGTCTATCGCGGCGCCGGCCGACCCGAATGCGTCCATCTGTGCGAGCGCCTGGTCGATGCCGCGGCGCGTCGGCTGGGCGCCGATCCGGTCGCGCTGCGGCGCAAGAACCTCCCGACCGCACGGACCTATGCGAACGCTCTCGGCGCCCGCTTCGAGGGGCTGGACATTGCCGGCATCCTCGACGCGGCGCTTGGTGCGGCGAAGGCCGATGCCTTCGCGCGCCGGCGCAAGGCGGCGGCGCGGCGCGGCCTGCTGCGCGGCATCGGCGTCGCTCTGTTCGTCGAGCACCTGCATGGCGCGCCCGTGCCGGCGCCGGCTGCCCTGGCGCTCGACCGGGACGGCACGCTCGTGCTCTCGAGCGGCACGATGGCGAATGGCCAGGGCCACGAGACGGCGTGGCGCCAGATCGTCGCGACGCGACTGGGCATCCGGCCCGAGCGCATGCGCTTCCTGCAGGGCGACACGGGGCTCATCCCGGAAGGGCTGGGCACGGGAGGGTCATGGTCCCTGACGCTCGGCGGCAACTCTGTGTGGCTCGCGGCCGGCGCGGCCGCGAAGCTCGGCCGCGAGATCGCTGCGGAACTCCTGGAGGCAGCCGTCGCGGACGTCGAGCTCGCCGGCGGTCGGTTCCGCGTGGTCGGCACGGACCGGTCGGTCGGCTGGCCCGCGGTGTTCAAGGCGCGCCCGGACTTCCGCGCCGACGGCGTCTACCGCGAATCGGGCGAGGGCTATCCGGTCGCCTGCCACGTCGCGGAGGTGGAGGTCGATCCGGCAACGGGGCGTACGGCGGTCGTCGGGTACCAGGTGGCGCAGGATTGCGGCGTCATGGTCAATCCCATGCTGGCGACCGGTCAGCTCCACGGCGGGATCGCGCAGGGATTGGGCCAGGCGCTGCTGGAGCACGTCGTCTACGACGCCGGCGGGCAGGCCTTGACCGGCTCGTTCATGGACTACGGCATGCCGCG
>JAEULF010000306.1 GCA_016793965.1 Alphaproteobacteria bacterium
CTTGCGGCCGCCGACCGTCGCCATGCGGGCGCGGAAGCCGTGCCGACGCTTGCGGACGAGCTTGCTCGGTTGATAGGTGCGCTTCACGTCGGTCCTCCGTCCGTTCGGCTGCCGGGGAGATGCGGCCCGCCGGGCGGGATACAATAAGGAGCGGCCGGGCAGGGGCCCGGCCGCGACGCGACGGTGTATAGGGAAGCCTGGCCGGGCTTGTCAACGCATGGCTGATGCGGCTCGGTTCCCCCGGGGCGCGGTTCCCGGGGCCGGCCTGGTCCGGTCGGGGGCGGCTTCACGCAGTCGTCACTCGTGCGTAGGGACCCGCTGGTGCGACAGTCCGCGCCGGGTGGCAAGCGGCAGATGACCGGGAGAGAAGCCATGGCAGGGCTGGCGGACAGCAGCGCCGCGGCGAGTGCGCGCTTCTCCTTGCGCCGCCTTGCGCCATTGCTGGTCTTGCTGGCCGGCCTGGCGGCGGCTCTGTGGTCAGGCGCCGGCGACTACCTCACGCCCGCGGCGCTGCAGGCTTGGAGCGCCGACCTCAAGAGCGCCGCCACGCACCCCGCCGGTCCGGCCGTTTTCGTCCTCGTCTATGCGGGCGCGGCGGCGATCTCGTTGCCCGGCGCCGCTTTCCTCACCCTGGCGGGCGGCTACATCTTCGGCGCCTGGCTCGGCACGCTCTGGAGCGCGATCGGCGCCACGGCTGGGGCGACGCTCCTGTTCCTCGCCGCGCGCAGCGGTCTCGGCGAGCCGCTGCGCGGGCGATGCGGGCCGTGGATCGCTCGCCTGGAGGCCGGCTTCAGGCGCCAGGCGGCAAGCTACCTGTTGCTCCTGCGCCTGGTGCCCCTGGTGCCTTTCTTCATCGTCAACCTCGTGCCGGCGTTCCTCGGCGTGAAGCTCGCCACGTTCGTGTGGACGACGGCCCTCGGCATCCTGCCCGGCGGCTTCGCCTACAGCTATGTCGGGGCCCAGTTCGAGACCATCGTGGCGCGCGGAGAGGCGCTGACCTTGGCCTCCGTTCTGTCGGCGGAGCTGATCGCAGGCCTTGCCGGGCTCGCCGCGTTCGCGGCCCTGCCGATCGCCTGGCGCTGGTGGCGATTGCGGCACGGCCCCGGCCTGCCGGACGCGGCGCCATGAGCGCCGGGGCCGTGCTGACGCCGGATCTCTGCGTCATCGGCGCGGGGTCGGGCGGGCTCTCGGTCGCCGCCGGCGCGGCGCAGATGGGGGCCGACGTCGTGCTCTTCGAGGCCGCGCGCATGGGCGGCGACTGCCTCAATGTCGGCTGCGTGCCGTCGAAGGCGCTGCTCGCGGCGGCCAAGGCGGCGCATGGGCGCCGCGACGGCGCGGCGTTCGGCCTGTCGCCCGTGGCCGCGCCGCCCGTTGACCTGGCGCGCGTCATGGCGCATGTGCGCGACGTCGTCGCGACCATCGCGCCGCACGACTCGCAGGAGCGCTTCGAGGGGCTCGGCGCGCGCGTGCTGCGCGCCCGCGCACGCTTCGTCGATGCCCTTACCGTCGAGGGCGGCGGCATGCGCGTGCGCGCCCGGCGCTTCGTGCTCGCGACGGGCTCGCGCCCGTCCGTCCCGCCGGTGCCCGGCCTCGACCGCGTGCCCTATCTCACCAACGAGACGGTCTGGGACCTCCAGCAGCTGCCGGCGCATCTCCTGGTGCTCGGCGCCGGCGCCATCGGCTGCGAGCTCGGCCAGGCCTTCCGCCGGCTCGGCGCCGCGGTCACGCTGGTCGAGCCCTTCGCGATGCTCGGCCGCGACGATGGCGAGCTGGTCGCGGTCCTGCGCGGCCGCCTGGCGTCGGACGGCGTCGTGCTGCATGAGAGCGTCAAGGTGACGCAGGTCGAGGGTGCCGCCGGCGACCTGCGCGTCACGATCGAGACAGCGGCCGGGACGCGCACCCTCGCCGGCAGCCACCTCCTGGTCGCGACCGGGCGGCGGCCGGCGATCGACGATCTCGGTCTCGACGCCGCCGGGATCGCCGCCGATGCGCGCGGCATCAAGGTCGACGGGGGACTGCGCACGAGCAACCGCCGCGTCTTCGCGATCGGCGACTGCATCGACGGGCCGCGCTTCACCCATGCGGCCGGCCACCAGGCGGGAATCGTGCTGCGGCGCGCGCTGTTCCGCCTGCCCGCGCGCTGGGACCGGGCGGCGATGCCGCACGTCACCTTCACCGATCCCGAGCTGGCGCAGGTCGGGCTGACCGAGGCGGAGGCGAAGCAGGCGATCCCCGGCCATCGCGTGCTGCGCTGGCCGATGGCGCAGAACGACCGCGCGGTGGCCGAGCGCCAGACCGACGGGCTGGTCAAGGTCGTCATCGACCGGCGCGGCCGGGTGCGCGGCGCGGGCATGGTCGGGGCCGATGCCGGCGAGCTGCTGGCGCCCTGGGCGCTGGCGATCGCGCAAGGCCTGAAGATCGGCGCCATGGCCGGCACGGTGCTGCCTTACCCGACCCGCGCCGAGGCCGGCAAGCGGGCGGCCGGCAGCGCCTTCACGGCGACGCTGTTCGGGCCGCGCATGCGACGCCTGGTGCGCTTGCTCAGGGTCCTGCCGTGAGCGGCACCGGATCGGATGCGCCGGCGCGCGCGCCGGAGGCCGTCCGCTCGCCGGGCCTGCTGCGCGGCCTCTCCGGACGGCTCATCGTGCTCAGCGCGCTGTTCGTCATGCTGGCCGAGGTCCTGATCTACGTCCCGTCGATCGCGCGCTTCCGCCACACCTACCTCGTCGATCAGCTCAAGGACGGCCGCCTGGCGCTGCTCGCGGCCGACGTCGCGCCGACGATCGCCGTCGCCGACCAGGTCGCCTCGCGGCTGCTCGACGTGACCGGCGCCCAGATCATCAGCCTCCGGCGCGACGAGGACGAGGGGCCCGGCGCCCGCCATGTCATCATGCGCGCGCAGCCGAAATCCGTCGATCTGACGATCGACCTGGGCGACGACATGGCCTGGACGCTCATGCTCAACGTCGCCGAAGCGTTCATGGCCGGCGGCGACCGCGTGCTGCGCGTGATCGGCCGGCTTCCTGACGACCCGAAGGCGACGATCGAGGTGGTGATCGACGAGGCGCCGCTGCACCAGGCGATGCTCGCCTACTCCTGGCGCATCCTCGGGCTGTCGCTCGTGATCGCCGCGATCACGGGGGTGCTGCTCGTCGTCAGCCTGCACTGGCTGATGGTGCGCCCGCTGCAGCGGCTGACCGCGAGCATGACTGCCTTCGGCGCGCGGCCGGAGGATCCGCGCTCGGTCGTCGTGGCGAGCAGCCGGGCGGACGAGATCGGCGTCGCCGAGCGCGAGCTCGCGCGCATGCAGGCGGAGCTGCGCGCTTCGCTCGTGCAGAAGACGCGCCTGGCCTCGATCGGCACGGCAGTGGCCAAGTTCAACCACGACTTGCGCAACATCCTGGCGACCGCGCTGCTCTCGGCCGACCAGCTCGCGCAGTTCCCAGACGAGGCGGTGCGCCGGCGCGCCGGGCGCCTCGCCGGCGCGATCGACCGGGCGGTGTCGCTCTGCGCGCAAAGCCTGAAGTTCGCGCGCGACGGCGCCCCGGAGATCGCGCTCGAGCCGACCGGCGTCGGCGCCGTCGTCGATGCCGTCGGTCCGGCCCTGCCGGGCGGCGGCGACGGCTGGACGAACGCCGTGCCGGCGGGCCTCCAAGCGCTCGCCGACTCCGACCAGCTTTACCGCGTCCTGGCCAATCTCGGGCGCAACGCGTTCGAGGCTGGCGCGCGCACGGTCACCGTCCGCGCCAGCGTCGCGGCCGAGGGCATCGTCCTGGAGGTCGCGGATGACGGGCCGGGCCTCGCCGAGCCGGCGCGCGCCACGCTGTTCCAGCCCTTCGCCGGCACGGCGAAGCCCGGCGGCACAGGGCTCGGCCTCGCGATCGCGCGCGACCTCATGCGCGCGCAGGGCGGCGACGTGGCGCTGGCCTGGACCGGGCCGGACGGCACGTGCTTCCGGCTGCTGCTGCCGCATCCTTGAGCAGACGCGGCGTTCCGGACGGCCGGTCTCGGCGAGGACACCGGCGTTTGTTGCCCAAGGGGACGCTGCGGGTCTATATGAGAGGCCCGGCGGCCTGAGGCGCGCCGGACGTGTCGTTGCGGGTATCGAAGGGGTTGCGCACCATGGCGTCTCGCGTTCAGGTCGGTCAGCAGTTCCGCGAGCATGGCTGTCCGTACGTGTGGGAGGTGCAGGCGGTGTTCGAGCGTCCGGGCGAGCCGACGCATGTCCGCCTGGTGCAGGTCGGCGACCACCACCGCCTGAAGACGATCGGCATCGCAGCCCTGCTCGACCGCCAGCTCTACGACGCGGTCACGCGCGCGGAGTAGCGGCTCCCGCGCGGCCCCGGTTGGCCGCGCCCTTTGCTTCCGGCATGATTCGCCTCCGCAGCGCCCGGCCCGAGGCGCAAGGAGGAAGCATGCCCAGGATCGCCAGCCGCCGTCCCAACCGCGCCGCCGCCCCCTTGGTCGTCAGCCATCGCCGGCCAAGCGACTTCAAGGCGGACGGGCTGCGCCCGTTCTTCACCTATCGCGACCTCGGCATCCGCAAGGTGACGAAGGGCGGGTTCGGCGCCCATGTCATCAAGGCCGTGCCGGGCAAGGGCCATGGCGGCACGGGATGGCACACGCACGCGCTCGGATTCCAGATGGTCTACGTGCTGAAGGGCTGGGTGCGCTTCGACTACGAGGGGCACGGCCGCGTCACGCTGAAGGCCGGCTCCTGCGTCTACCAGCCGCCGGGCATCCGCCATGCAGAGGTCGCGCATTCCGACGACCTGGAGATGATCGAGATCACGGCGCCGGCCAAGTTCCGCACGCGCAAGGCCGATGCGCCTGAGAAGGCTGCGAAGGCGGGCGGGCGCGCGGCGGACCGCGCGCGGCGATAGGGCGCCGGTCCGGCACCTTCGGCTGCCGCGCCGATCAGTCATCGCCCTCGGGGCGGGCGTGGTCATGCGGGGACGCGGCGCCGGGGATCGGCGCGCCGGCGACATGGGCCGCCATCCAGTCCCGGACATCGGCGGGCAGGCGCGCGCGGCCGTCCGGGTGCGGATCGAAATAGGCGGCGTAGACCTCTGCGAAGAACTCCGCCGGCGACATCGCGGCGTAGCGCGACGGCAGGCAGTCGTCGATCATGTCGAGCGTTCGCTCGTCCACGGCCATCAGCCGTCCGTAGTAGAAGTTGTAGAAGAAGGCGCGGCCGCCTGAGCGCAGCCAGGTCTGCGTGGAGCGGTACCAGCGCGCGCCGGTGCGCTCAAAGGCGAGCCTCGGGCCGAAGCCGTCGGCGTGCCAGGGATGCTCGGCGGGCAGGTCGGGCGGCGCGGGCGGGCTCCAGCGTTGCCCCGGCCCGAGCGCTGCGCGTACGGCGCCGCGGACCATGGCGCGCCTGGCATGCGGGAGCGCCGGCCAGCCAGGCACCAGGAGGGCCAGCCAGTTGTCGGCGGAACTTTCCTCCTCGTCGTGTCCCGCTCTGTGCTCCATCCAACCGAAGGCGTCTGCGAGCCAATCCGACACGATGCCGCCCTGCGCGCGGTCGAGCTTGCGGTGGACGGCATGGCCGACCTCGTGCCGCACCGCAGAGTCGAACGCTTCCGGGCGCGTGCCCAGCTGCCTGTCGCTCAAGTGGATGCTGTTGCCCTCGTACCAGCTCTCGGCGCGGCCGGGCGCGAGGCGGACCTCCTGCAGGTGGCGGTTGCTCTCGACATGCGGCGCCGGCAGGCCGCTCATCACGTCCCAAAGGCGCGCGATGTCGGACGGATGATCGTTGCGGCTGAAGGCGTCGTCGAGCGCCTTGCCGAACCGCACCTCGAAGAGCCTGTCCTGCACGGCCTCGTCGGCGCCCGTCGCGCGCGCCAGGTCGAACAGGACGTGCAGGTCGCCGCGCGCCCATGGCGGCAGCGCCTCGCCGCGCGGCAGGCGATCGAGCATGGCGCCGAACGCCGCACCGGCGAAGCGGACGCGACGGCCGTCGCGCGCGGCGTCGGCGTGGTGGCGCAGCGCATGCAGCGGATCGGCCGGCGTCGCCGGCTCGACCGGCCACGGCCAGGCGCGCCGGCAGGCCGCGGCCAGGCGGGCGGTCCAGCTCGTCGGCGTCCGCGCGGCCACGGCCGCGGCGACGATGGCATCGATCTCGTCGAGAGCGTCCGGCGCCGCGG
>JAEULF010000310.1 GCA_016793965.1 Alphaproteobacteria bacterium
CGCGCGCCCGGCGGCGGCGGCGCCTTCGGCGTCCAGATCGGCTCGTTCCGCGAGCGGAGCCACGCGGTCGAGGCCTGGCCCGCCAAGCAGCGCGAATATGGCGGCCTGCTCCAGGGGCTGACGCCGGCGGTGGTCGAGACGACGGTGCCGGGCAAGGGCCGCTGGTTCCGGCTCTACGCCGCCGGGCTCGGCCGCGACGCCGCCGACCGCTTGTGCGGCGCCATCAAGCAACGAGGCGATTTCTGCGCCATCGCGACGCTGTGACCGCGATCGGCATCGAAGGATCGAGACGGAGCAACGGCCGGGCCAGGACGGTCCGGCGAGAGGAGGGAAGGATCATGAGGACGGGAACGATGAGGACGGCGGCAACAGGGACCGCGGCGATCTGCCTGGCCGCCTTGGCGCTGGCAGGCGGCGAGCGCGCCGCGCGAAGCGAGGGATTCTACGTGGGCGGCGACCTGGGAGCGCATTCCCCGACAGACCAGGACCTGAGCTTCGTGGACACGGCGCGCGGCAACCGCGGCACCACCAAGCTGCGCGGCGACACCGGCTTCACGATCGGCGGCAGCGCCGGCTACGACTTCGACGTGGCACGGCTGGAGATCGAGAACCGCTACCTCGCCACCGACGCCAAGGTCGATTCGGTGACGGTCGGCGGCGTCACCTACAGCGGCAACTCCGGCTGGCTGAACGTCAACACGTTCATGGCCAACGCCTATCTCGACACGCCGCTCAGCCGGTTCGGCGTGCAAGGCTTCGCCGGCCAGATCCGGCCCTTCGTCGGCGGCGGCGCCGGCGTCGCGCTGATCGAGAAGCGCGGCGGCAACGACTGGGAGTCGGCCTGGGCATGGCAGGGAACGGCCGGAATCGGCCTCGACCTGAACCGCAACTGGACCCTCTCGGCGAGCTACCGCTTCGCGGGCACCGGCGAGTTCTCGACGTCCCAGTCCAACATCAACGAGAACTACGACGGATTGCGCACGCACGCGGCCCTGATCGGCTTCCGCTACACATTCGGTTCCACCCCGTCCTTCGCCGGTTCGGCCCGACCGGGCGCTGCCGCCTATGACAGCGGCATGCCGCCGGCGACGCAGGTGAGCGCGTATCCGTCCGGCATGCCTGGCCCCTCGACCCTGGAATCCCAACCGCCTCTGCCGATGGCGGGCCAGCCGATGATGCACAGCCCGCTGCCGCCGCTCGGCGACGCGGCGCCGGGCACGCGCGCCGGCGGCCAGGCGCTGATGGGCTTCGGCCAGCCCGGCGCCAGCCGCGGCGCCACCGCCGACACGATGGCGGCCCTGCCGCCGTCGAACGGGCGCCAGGCGCGTGCGTCGCGGGCACCGGCCGGCGAGTTCCGGGCGTCGAACGGCGGCCGCTACGGCGTCCAGGTCGGCGCTTTCCGCGACCGGCAGAAGGCGATGGCCGCCTGGCCGGAGAAGCAGGCGCAGTTCGGCCTCGCAGGTCTGCAGCCGAAGGTCGTCTCCGCCAACGTGCCGGGCAAGGGCCGCTGGGAAAGGCTCTATGCCTCCGGGCTGTCGAAGGGCGACGCCGACCGGCTGTGCAGCCAGATCAAGGCGCGCGGCGATTTCTGCGCCGTCGCGGCGCTCTGAGGCCAGGCTCCCTCCCCTGCGGCGCGGGGCCGGAGGCGATCCTCCGGCCCCGCGGCGTTTCCAGGCGACGGGACGGAGCGATACACTGGCGCCGTCCCCGCGGGAGCTGCCCGATGTTCGCGACCTTCTTCCTGGAGCTGAAGCAGGCCGGCGTGCCGGTGACGCTGAAGGAGTACCTGACGCTCTTGGAGGGCATGCGGGAAGGCGTGCCGCAATACGACGTCGAGGATTTCTACCACTTCAGCCGCGCCGCCCTGGTGAAGGACGAGCGCAACATCGACCGCTTCGACCAGGTCTTCGGCCATGTCTTCAAGGGCCTGCAAGCCGTCGGCGTGTCAGGGGAGGATCTCAAGCGGGCGCTGCCGGAGGAGTGGCTGAAGAAGCTGGCCGAGCGATTCCTCAGCGAGGAGGAGAAGGCGCAGGTCAAGGCTTTGGGCGGCTGGGACAAGCTGATGGAGACCTTGAAGCAGCGCCTGGCCGAGCAATCCAAGCGCCACCAGGGCGGCTCGAAGATGATCGGCACATCAGGCACCTCGCCCTTCGGCGCCTATGGCTACAATCCCGAGGGCGTGCGCATCGGCCAGGAGGAGAGCCGGCACCGCCGCGCGGTCAAGGTCTGGGACAAGCGCGAGTTCCGCGAGTACGCCGGCGACGTCGAGATCGGCACGCGCACCATCAAGCTCGCCCTGCGCCGGCTGCGCCGCTTCGCGCGGGACGGCGCCCCGGTCGAGCTCGACATGCCGGACACCATCCGCTCGACGGCGGCGCACGCGGGCATGCTGGACCTCAAGATGGTGCCGGAGCGGCACAACGCGGTGAAAGTTCTGCTGCTCCTGGACCATGGCGGCTCGATGGACGATCACGTGCGCGTCGTCGAGGAGCTGTTCTCCGCCTGCCGCTCGGAGTTCAAGCACCTGGAGAGCTACTACTTCCACAACTGCCCCTACGAGCGGCTCTGGCGCGACAGCCGCGAGCGCTGGTCGGCCAAGGCGGTGCCGACCTGGCAGGTGCTGAACACTTACGGGCCGGACTACCGGCTGGTGATCGTCGGCGACGCGACCATGAGCCCCTACGAGATCGTCCAGCCCGGCGGCAGCGTCGAGCACTTCAACGACGAGCCGGGCCAGGTCTGGATGCAGCGCCTGCTCGACCGATTTCCGCGCGCGGCCTGGATCAACCCGCAGCCGCCCGAGCGCTGGAAGTACCACCAGTCCATCGCCATCCTGCGCCGCGTCATGGGCGAGCGCATGTACGCCATGAGCCTGGAGGGGCTGGACCAGGCGATGCGCGAC
>JAEULF010000314.1 GCA_016793965.1 Alphaproteobacteria bacterium
TCGAGCTACGTCACGGGCCAGAGCCTGCGGATCGATGGCGGCGTCACGCGGATGGTGTGAGCGGCGTCAGACCAACCGCCTGGCGCTGCGCGCCCAGCGGCGCGCGCGATAGCCGTCGAGGAAGCGCCGCGCGGCGTCGCCGGCGCGCTTGGCGCGCTCCGCGGCGCTGCCGGTCGCCGACCGATCCGGCACCTCGACGCTGATCGGCGTCTCCGGCGGCAGCGCGTCGAGGAGCGCGTCGAGCGGCAGGTCGCCGTCGCCCGGATGCAGGCGACCCTCCCGCGCTTCCGTGACCAGGTCACCTGGCGGAGGCGACGCGGCCGGCGCGTCGCAGAGCTGCATGAGGGCGACGGTCTCCGGTCGCAGCGCGGCGACATCCGCCGGCGTCCCGCCAGAGCGGGCGAGGTGCAGCGCGTCCACCAGGATGCCGGCATTGGCGCGCCCGGCCCGCCGCAGCAGCGCCTGGGCGTCCGCCATGCTGGAGGTCGCGCGGAAGCGCATGAACTCGACGGCGATGCGCAGCCTGAACGCCGCGGCGGCGTCGCACAGCGCGGCAAGGCGGTCGGCGGCGCGGCGCGGGTCCGGGTCCTCGCCGACCACCTGGACGAGGCGCGCGCCAAGCTCGGCCGCGGTCTCCAGGAACGGCGCATAGGCCGTCGCCTCGATCTCGGGCGCCAGGGTCAGCACCTCGGCGTCGAGGACGCGCACGCCGGTCCGCTTCAGCGCGTCCTTCGTCGCGCGCAGCAGCGCCGCATTGCCGATCACGGGGACGCGCTGGCGAAGTTGGCTGGGACCGGTGATGCGCAGGCCGGCCAACTCGAATCCGGCCGCCGCTGCCGCCTCGACATGGCCGACCGGGTCGGCGCCGTCGACCGTGAGGTAGGCGAGCGACAGAGGTCCCATGCGGCGTGCCCGCCCGAGGCCCGATTCGCCCTACTCTTCCGGCGCCAGCGTCACCGCCAACCCGTCCATCGATGCATCGACGATGATCTGGCAGGAGAGGCGCGAGCGGCGCTCGTCGACATGCCGCAGCGAGTCGAGCATCTGCTCCTCGTCGTCCTGGCGCTTGGGCAGGCGGTCGACCCAGGCCTCGTCGACGAAGACGTGGCAGGTGCCGCAGGAGGCGCAGCCGCCGCAAGTGCCCTCGACGGGCAGGTTGTAGTCGTCGCGCAGCACGAACATCAGCCGCTCGCCGGCCTTGCCGTCGAGCTCGTGTCGCACGCCCTTGCGGTCTGTCACCGTCAGCTTCGCCATCGCAGCCTTCATTGCGCGTTCCCGGACGTCATCCCGGCCGGAGCGTAGCGGAGAGCCGGGACCCAAGTGAAGCGGCGCATCGCCCGCCCTGGGTCCCCCGTCGCGCGCAGCGCGCCTGAGATCGCGCTGCGCGCGCCCGGGATGACGCAGGAAGCCGCGAGTCCGCAATCAACCCGTCACGGCTGCACCCACTTGCCGTCCTTCACCTGCAGCACCGCCGCGCCGAAGCTCGGGATGCGCTCGGCGTCGAGCGTGAACCGGCCCTGGCCGACCACGACCGGCAGGTCCTTGGTCTTGGCCATGGCCGCGCGCACGGCGTCGCGCGTCGGGTTCGCCCCGGCCGCCTTCACGGCGTTGGCCGCGATGAGCATCATCGAGTAGCCGACCGCCGCCCAGCTGTCAGGCGCATTGCCGTACTTCTTGGTATAGGCCGCGATGAAGGCCTTCGACATGTCGTTGACGCCGCTCGGGACGAACTCGGCGACGAAGAAGGTGCCGTCGACCGCCTTGCCGCCGGCCTTGATGTACTTGTCCGAGCCCATGCCGGTGTTGCCGACGAGGACGGTGTTGCCGGGCATGCCGGCCTGCTTCGCCTGGATCGTGATGTTGGCGCCCTGCTCCGGAGGCGTCGACAGGAACAGGCAGTCGGCCTTGCTCGCCGCGATCTTGGTCGACAGCGCCGTGAAGTCCGAATCCGCGGCGAGGATCGACTCGTCCGCGGCGATCTTGACGCCGCCGGCCGAGATCACGTCGCGGAACACGTTCTTCTGGCGGATGTAGCCCTCGTTGTCGCGGATGTGCACGAGGAAGCAGTTCTTCGGCTTCACCTTGTCGGCGACGTGCTTGCCGAGCGGCGTCATGTACTGCTCCGCCGTCTCGGTCGACTTGAACACCCACGGGCCCGCCTTCAGCACCTCGGGCGAGGTCGCCGTCGTGAACAGCGGCACCTTCAGGTCGACCGCGACAGGGCCGGCCGCCATCGCCTCGCCGGTCGAGACCGGGCCGATCACCATGATGGCGTTGTCGCGCTGCGCCATGCGCGTGATCAGCGAGATCGCCTCCTGCTTGTCCGAGCGGTTGTCCTCGTAGAGCACGGTGACCTTGGTGCTGCCGAAGAAGTTCTTCGCCTTGAGCTCCTCCTCGGCGAGCTTGATGGCGTTGATGACCGGCGCGCCGACGAAGGCGAAGGTGCCGGTGTTGCTCATCACGACGCCGATCTTGACCTCCTGCGCCGCCGCGGACGCCGCGGACACCGCGCCCGCCAGGACGGCGACGCTTGCCACCGCCAGCAAGTTCATTCCACGCTTCATGGCTCTCTCCCCTGTTTGCGGACCCAAGCGGTCCGGCTTCATTGGACCGGCTTCCGGTCCGACTTCGCCTGCCCGAGATAGTGGGCGATGATGTCCGGGTCCTGCGCCAGGTTGGCGCTCGGCCCCGCGTGCACGACGCGGCCCTGCTCGATGACATAGGCGCGATTCGTCGCGTCGAGCGCCTGGCGCGCGTTCTGCTCGACCAGGAGGATCGTCAGCCCGCCGGCATTGAGCGCCTTCAAGGCGTCGAACACCTGGCGCACGATCAGCGGCGCCAGGCCGAGGCTCGGCTCGTCGAGCAGCAGCAGCCGCGGCCCGCCCATGAGCGCGCGGCCGATCGCCAGCATCTGCTGCTGCCCGCCGCTCAAGGATCCCGCGCGCTGGGCGCGGCGCTCGGCGAGCACCGGGAACAGCTCGCAGACCCGGTCGAGCGCGTAGGTCGCCTTGCGCCCGGCGAGCGCCGTGGCGCCGAGCAGCAGGTTCTCCAGCACCGTCAGCTCCGGCAGCACCTGGCGGCCCTCCGGCACCTGCAGCAGCCCCCGGCGCGCGACGGTCCAGGGCGGCACCGCGGCGATCTCGGCGCCGTCCAGCGTGATCGAGCCGCCGGCCGGGCGCACGATGCCGCTGATGCAGTTGAGCAAGGTCGACTTGCCGGCGCCGTTCGGCCCGATCAGGCCGACGATCTCGCCCTCCGCGACGTCCAGGGACACCCCGCGCAGCGCCTGGATGCCGCTGTAGGACGCTTTCAGGTCGGCGACGGCGAGCACGGCCTCAGCTCCCCAGGTAGGCGGCGATGACCGCCGGGTTCGCGACGATCGCCTCGGGCCTGCCCTCGGCGATCAGCTTGCCGCTGTCGAGCACGTAGACATGGTCGCACAGGCTGGTGACGAAGCGGATGTTGTGCTCGATCAGCAGCACGCCCATGCCGCCCTTGGCCAGGCCGGCGAAGATCGCGCCGAGCTCGCCGGCCTCGACGTCGTTCATGCCGGCGACCGGCTCGTCGAGCAGCAGCAGAGCCGGCTCGGCCGCCAGCGCCCGCATCATCTCGACGCGCCGCTGGTGGCCGTAGGCGAGGCCGCCGGCCGGGTGGTCGGCGTAGCGCGCCATGCCGAAGCGCTCGAGCAGCGCCTGCGCGCGCGCGCGCATGGCCGCGCTCTCGCGCCGCGCCGCGGGCAGGCCGAGCAGGCTCGCCAGCGTCGAGCAGCGCTCGTGCCGGTGGAAGCCGATCAGCACGTTCGCGGCGACCGTCGCCTCGGCGAGCAGGCGGATGTTCTGGAAGGTGCGCGCCAGCCCGGCGCGCGCGACCTCCTGCGCCGGGGCGCGCGTGATGTCGCGCTCGCCGAAGCGGATCGTCCCCGACGTCACCGGCAGCATGCCGGTGATCAGGTTGACGACCGTCGTCTTGCCTGCGCCGTTCGGGCCGATCAGCCCGGTGATCCTGCCCGGCGGCACCTGCATGCTGACGTCGGCGGCGGCAACGACGCCGCCGAAGCGCTTGGAGACCATGTCGAGGACCAGCGCGCTCACTGCTGCCCTCCCGCCGCCCCTGCGGCCGCCGCGTCGGCGCGCGCGATGCGACGGCGGCGCAGAGCGTCGAGCACCGTGTCGACGACGCCGCGCGGCAGGAAGGCGATCACGGCCATCAGCAGCGCGCCATAGACCAGCATGCGGTTCTCGGCGAGCGGCCGCGCGATCTCCGGCAGCGCCACGAGCACGGCGGTGCCGACGATCGGCCCGAGGATCGAGCGCCGGCCGCCGAGCACGACGTAGGACAGGGCGGCGACCAGGAAGGCGAAGCCGAACTGGTTGGGCTCGATGGCATAGCCGTGGAACGCCTCCAGACCGCCGAACAGGCCGGCGATGGCGCCGGAGAGCGCGAAGGCCAGAGCCTGGTGGCGGGTGACGTTGACGCCGAGCGACGATGCCACCGCTTCGTCCTGGCGGATCGCCTCGAAGGCGCGCCCCAGCCGCGTCGCGTTGATCGCCACCATGAGGTAGACGACGCCGGCCACGGCGACGAGAAGCACGGGCGTATCGACGGCCTTCGGGATGCGGTTGACGCCCATGGCGCCGCCGGTCAGCCCCTCGGCGAACAGCGCCACCGAGACGACGATCTGGACGAAGGCGAGCGTGGCGATCGCCTGGTAGACGCCGCGCAGGCGGGCCAGCGGCAGCGACAGCACGAGGGCGGCGGCCGTGCCGAGCGCGGTCGCGACGGCGAG
>JAEULF010000329.1 GCA_016793965.1 Alphaproteobacteria bacterium
TCATCCCGCCGTCGATCCCCATGATCCTCTACGGCACGATCTCCGGCGCCTCGATCGTGCAGCTCTTCGTCTCCGGCTTCGTTCCCGGCGTCATCGGCGGCGTCGGGCTGATGGGCGTCGCGTACTGGTACGCGCGGCGGCACGGCTTCCCGGTCGAGCAGGCATTCCAGCTCGGGCGGCTCTGGACTGCCTTCAAGGAGGCGTTCTGGGCGCTGTTCCTGCCCGTCATCATCCTCGGCGGCATCTTCGGCGGCTTCGTCACGGCGACCGAGGGCGCGGGCCTCGCAGTTCTCGCCGCGATGGCGGTCGGCGGGCTGATCTACCGCGAGCTCGACTGGCGCTTCCTCTACAAGACCAGCATCGACGGGGCGATCCAAACCGCGGTCGTCATGCTCCTGATCGCCACCTCGGCGTTGCTCGGCGCCTACCTGACGGAGCAGCGCGTGCCGCAGGCGGTGGCGCAGGCGATCTCCGACCTGACGAGGGACAAGCACGTCGTCCTGCTCCTGCTCAACGTGCTGTTCTTCATCCTCGGATTCTTCCTGCACAGCGCGGCCGCGATCATCCTCGTCGTCCCGATCGTCATGCCGCTGGTCAACCTGATCGGCGTCGACCCCGTGCATTTCGGCATCATCGTGACGCTCAACCTGGCGATCGGCCAGCAGACGCCGCCGGTGGCGAGCGTGCTCATGACCGCATGCTCGATCGCGAAGACCGACATCTGGAAGACGTCGCTCTGGAACATCCCTTATGTCGGCGTCCTCATCGCCGTGCTGCTTCTGTCGACCTATGTCCCGGCCGTGCCGATGTTCCTGGTCGACCTGTTCTACAAGTGAGCCCCCAGATGGCTGCTGCGACCGATCCCGTGCTCATCGCCCGCGACGGCGGCATCGTCACCGTGACGTTGAACCGGCCGGAGAAGCTGAACGCTCTCGATACCGCGTCTTGGGACCGCGTGCGCGCGGCATTCGAATCGCTGGATGCCGACGGCGATGTGCGCTGCGTCATCCTGACCGGCGCTGGCGGCAAGGCGTTCTGCGTCGGCGCCGACATTGCCGAGTTCGATCAGGTGCGCAGCTCGGCTGACAAGGCGCGCGCCTATGCCAAGCGAATCCACCCGGCCATCGAGTCGATCGCCTCCTGCCGCCATCCCGTCGTGGCGGCGGTGCGCGGGCTGTGCGTCGGCGGCGGCCTGGAGCTTGCCTGCATGGCCGACCTGCGGATCTGCGGCGAGAGCTCCCGCTTCGGCATTCCGGTGAAGCGGCTCGGTCTGGTCGTCGCCTATGCGGAGCTGCGGCCGTTGGTGCACTTGGTCGGGCCCGCCAACGCCAAGCAGATCCTGCTGGAAGGCGAGATCTTCGGGGCTGGCGAGGCGCTGCGAATGGGGCTGGTCAACCGTGCCGTGCCGGACGCGCGGTTCGACGAGGAGGTCCTGGCGATGGCGCGCCGGATCGCCGAGGGCGCGCCGCTCGTCGCGCGCTGGCACAAGAAGTTCACGGACAGGCTGCTCGATCCGCGGCCCCTGACGCCGGCAGAGGACGACGAGAGCTATCACTGCTTCGATACCGAGGACTTCCAGGCAGGGCGCAAGGCGTTCCTCGCCAAGGTGGCGCCGCAGTTCAAGGGTCGTTGACGCCGGCGGGTCGGCGCGGGTGGCCAAGACGGCTGGCAACCTGGACGAGGGAGCGCCGCATGGAATGCAGGATGGACGGACGCGTGGCCCTGATCACGGGGGCCAGCAAGGGGCTGGGGCGTGCCATGGCCGTCGAGTTCGCGCGCTCCGGCGCGACGGTGGCGCTGCTGGCACGCCGGCCCGACGTCCTCGATCAGGCGAGGAACGAGGTGCTCGCCGCCGGCGGCGTCGCTGCGGCCTATCCCTGCGATGTCTCGCGCCCGCCGGATATCGAAGCTGCCTGGGCGCAGGTCGTGGCCGCCCATGGCCGCGTGGACATCCTCGTCAACAACGCCGGCGCTGCGGCGACGGGGGCTTTCGAATCCATCACCGATGCGCAATGGCAGGCTGACATCGACCTCAAGCTGATGGCGGCGATCCGGCTTGGGCGCCTGGCCTTCCCGGGGATGAAGCAGCGGCGTTGGGGCCGCATCGTCAACGTGCTGAACACATATGCGCGGACGCCCGGCCCCGGCACCGCGCCGACCAGCGTCTCGCGCGCAGCCGGCCTGGCGCTGACGAAGGTGCTGGCCGGCGAGGGCGCGCCGCACAACGTCCTGACAAACGCTCTTCTCGTCGGCTTGATCGAGAGCGATCAGTGGGCGCGCGCCCATGCGCGCGGCGGCGCGGGCAAGCCCTACGCCGACTTCCTCGCCGACATGGCGAAGGCGCGCGCGCTGCCGATGGGCCGGGTCGGCGAGGCCAGCGAGTTCGCGCGCGTCGCGTGCTTCATCTGCTCGGAAGCTGGATCCTACGTGAACGGCGTCGCGATCGGCGTCGACGGCGGCTGGTCGCCGGTCATCTAGTCGGGCGCCGATGCCGCGACGCATGCGGCGATCGCGCCGAGGACGGCGTCCACGGCGAGCGGCTTGCTCAGCGCTTGGGCGAATCCTGCGCTTCGGTGCCGAGACGCGTCGGAGACCTCGGTCGCGGCACTCACCGCGATGACTGGGACGGTGCTGGTCTCCGGCGCCGACCGCAGCGACTCCAGCACCGCAGCAGGCGCGATCCCCGGCAAGTCGACGCTGAGCAGGATCACGTTCGGCGGAGACGAGCGGGCGATGTCCAGGGCGAGTCGGGCATCGGGAGCGGCGGCCATGATCGCTCCGGGAACGGTGGAAAGAATCTGCCCCATCAGGTCGCGGCTGGCCGAGTCGTCATCGACGTACAGAATCCGCAACGCGCGCTGCCCTGGAATCTCGATCGCTGCCGCTGGCGCGTCCTCGCGGACGTCGCTCCCTGTGGAGGCGCGCGGGAAGGTTACCCAGAATCGGCTTCCGACGCCTGGCTCCGAGCTGAAGTCGATCGTCGCGCCCATCAATGTCGCGAGCTGCTTGCACAAGGCGAGGCCGAGACCGGTGCCCTCGATGCCGGTGCGCTCGCGCCCGATCCGGTTGAACGGCTTGAAGAGCTCGTCGCGGCGATCGGGCGGAATGCCGACGCCGGTGTCGGCGACGGCGATCGTCACTGCGTCGGAGCCTTCGGGCGCGGTCGCGATCTCGACCTTCCCGCCAGGACGGTTGTACTTGATCGCGTTGGAGCACAAGTTGAGGAGCACCTGGGCGGCACGCGTTCGGTCGGCGAGGATGTGCGCCCCTGCGCCGCTGGCGCTCGTCACCGTCATGGCGACGCCCGCCTTGGCGGCGATCGGGGACATCGTCCCCTCGACCTCGGCCAGGAGCGAGGCGACGGACACGCTCCTCCTGTCGATCGTGATCCGCCCGCCCTCGATGCGGGTGATGTCGAGGACGTCGTCGATCAGGCGCAGCAGGTGGGTTCCGGCCTGGAAGACGTGATGGACATAGTCCGACTGCGTCGGGGTCAGCGAGCCCTTCGACTTGAGCTGCAGAAGCTGGGTGAACCCGAGGATCGCGTTCATCGGCGTGCGCAGCTCATGGCTCATGCGCGACAGGAAGTCCGATTTCGCGCGACTTGCGGACTCCGCGGCGTCGCGCGCGCGCAGCGCCTCGCGCTCCGCTGCCTTGAGCGCGGTAATGTCGGTGCGCACCACGACGCGGCCGCCTTCGGCGGTCTTCCGCTCGCGCGTCAGGAGCACGCGACCGTCCGGCTCCTCGATGAGGAACTCCGCGCCGTCGCTGCTGCGGTGCCGCGACATCCTTTCCTGGATGTACTGCTCCTCGGTCATGCCCGGCGGCAGCTTGAACAGTCCTGCTGCCACGCGCTGCCGGAACGCGTCCGCGAAGGTGATGCCGGGGCGGTCGAGCGCGAACCGGTCCGCCTCTCGCGGCGAGCGCGCCATGTTCGAGATGACGAGCTTGTCGTCCCCGTCATAGAGCACGAACTGATCGGACAGCGCGTCGATGGCGTCGCGCAGGCGCTGCTCGGCGCGCACCCGCTCGCGAATCGTCGCCTTCAGCGCCGAGACGTCCGTCGCCAGGAGGACGATCCCTCCTTCCGCGGTGCGGCGCTCGTGCACGAGGAAAGTCCGTCCGTCGGCGAAGTCGAGCTCGAAGCCGTCAAGCGGCGGGTCTCGGTGGCGAGCCAGCCGCTGCGCGATGAACTGCTCGTCCGTCACGCCGTCGGGGAGCCGGAAGCGTCCGCGCGCGACGCGCGCGCGCAGCCACGCCTCGAAAGTCGGCGCGTCCTCGACCGGGCTGGTCTGCCAGTCCTCCGGCGGTGCGTTGGTGAGCATGAGCCGGTCGGCCGGATCCCAGAGGTAGAGCCGGTCCGATAGGGCGCCGATGGCGTCGCGCAGGCGCTGCTCGGCCTGCTCCCTCGCACGGGCCGCGCGCTTCAGGTCGGTCACGTCGGTTCCGAGCGCGACCCAGCCGCCTTCCGCCGTGCGGCGCTCCCGCATGTGAATGATGCGGCCGTCGGCAAGCTCGATCTCTTGCGGCTCGTCCGACGGATCCTGGTGGCGCGCAATGCGCTCGTCCAGGAATTGCTGGATCGTCTGGTCCGCAGGGACCTTGTACATGCCGATGGCGGCACGCGCGGCGACGATCTCGGCGAACGTTCGCCCCTTGGCCATGATCTCCGGCTCGAGGGTATGGGTCCAGCGGCCGTGGTTCGACATCACGAGGCGGTCGTCGGCATCGAACAGCGAGAAGCCGATGCCTGATGACATCGCGTCGATGGCGTCCTGGAGGCGCTGCTCAGCGTTCTTCAGCGCGGTGACGTCGCGGACGACGACCACCAATCCGCCGTCCGGGAGCGGCCGGCGCGCGATCTCCAGCCGCCTCTGCCCGACCCGGCGCGCCAGGTCCTGGCTAGGGTTGCCGCAAAATGCCTCCGCGATGCGATGCGCGGCGGCGCCCTCGGGATCCGGACCGTAGTCGCCTCGGATCGCCATGAACCGCGCGACGGCGTCGAACCGGCGCCCGCGCCGCAGAAGCCCCGGCGGCAGGTCGAGGAGGACGCGGAACTGACGGTTCCACCCGACGAGGCGCCGGTTGCCGTCATAGGCTGCCATCCCCTCGTCGATCGAGGCGAGGATCGCGGCCAGATAGGCCTGCGGCATCGCGGCCCTGTGGCGCGTGCTCGCGCCAGAGGGCCGCGGTTGGCGTCGTCCCGATCCCGCCATCGCTCCCGACACAGTCCTCGTCCGTCGCGCCGCGGCTTGGCGCCGATCCGCCAACAGACAATCTTACGCGCCTGCCTTGGGCAAGGGCCTATCCGCGCCGTGGCTGCGCCTGACGGCCTGGCGCCGCGGGTCAGCGCCCTTTGCGTCTGCGCGGCAGGCCGTCCCCCCGGTTGCCTGCACCGGCTAGACGGCCTATCTAGGCGGTCAAGCTAGGGTCCAGAAGGGAGTGACATCATGTCCGCTCGCAGCTCGACACGGCGGCTCACGCGCCGCCGCTTCGTTGCCGGTACCTCCGCCGCCGCGGTGGCTGTCGCCGGTTTCCCGGCAATCCTGCGGGCGCAAGGCGGCCCGATCAAGATCGGCCTCCTCCATCCGGTGACCGGACCGATCTCGTTCTCCGGCCTGCAATGCAGGGCCGGCGCCGAGCTCGCGGTCGAGGCGGTCAACGCTGCCGGCGGCATCAAGTCGCTCGGCGGGCGCAAGCTCGAGGCCGTGCTCGGCGACGCCGAGTCGAAGCCCGACGTCGGCGTCGCCCAGGTGGAGAAGATGAACGAGGCCGGGGTGGCTGCGATCGTCGGGCCCTTTGCCAGCGGCATCGCGCTCGCCACGACGCAGGCGGCGGCAAAGCACGGCATCGCGCATGTCGTCGACGTCGGCGTCGTCGATCAGATTGTCGAGCGCGGGCTCGCCAACACGTTCCGCTTCGGCCCCGGCCTGAAGTCGATCGTCGACACGGCCCTGTCCAACCTCGTGAAGATCAACGACGGCGCCGGCAAGCCGGCCAAGACGGTGATGCTGGTGCACGAGGATTCCGCCTTCGGCTCCGGCATGGCGAAGACGCTCAACGAGCGCCTGCCCGCCTTGGGGTTCCAGGTGCTGGAGACGATCCCGCACGCCACGCCGACGCGCGACTTCACCAACATCGCCCTGAAGATCAAGGCGGCGAACCCGGATCTCGTCATCCCGTCGAACTACAACAACGAGTACATCCTCCTCGCGCGCACGATGCGCCAGCAGGGCGTCCGCCCGAAAGCGATCTACTCGATCCTCGGCGGCGGCGCGAACCTGAAGTTCATCAAGGAATCGCCTGATGATGCGGCCTACATCATCGACTGCAACCACTGGTTCGACAACCGCAACGCAGAGGCCAAGGCGTTGCGCCAGAAGACCGAGGCCAAGGGCCTGTTCATCACCTACGAAGTGATGCTGGCGCACGAATGCGTCCGCCTGGTGGCAGACGCCATCGAGCGGGCGAAGTCGACCGACCGCGCGGCCATCGTCAAGGCGCTCGCCGAGAGCACCTGGGCGGGACATTTCATGCCGTACGGCCCGACCAAGTTCGTCAACGGCCAGAACCAGGGCGCCCGGCCGGTCAACCTGCAGGTGCTCGACAAGGACTTCAAGGTCGTGTTCCCGCCGGACGTCGCCGAGGCCAAGCCGGTCTTCCCGATGCCGCGGACCTGAGAGCGCTGCCGGCCGCCCCAGCCGGACATGGCGGGGGCGGCCGGCGCCATCGTGCGCGGTGTCACAGCTCCCCATCGTCGTCCCTTCCGTGCTCAACGGGCTGACCACGGGCGCCATCTATGCGCTCGTGGCGCTCGGCCTCACGCTCATCTACGGCGTGCTCCACATCATCAATTTCGCCCATGGCAGCCTGCTGATGCTGGCCATGTTCGGCGTGTTCTTCCTGCACAAGCTCGCCGGTCTCGATCCCTACCTGGCGCTGCTCGTCGTCCCGCCGGCGTGCTTCGTCGCAGGTTACGCGCTGCAGCGCGGCGTCATCGCGCGCGCCAGCCATGGCAAGGACCACAACATCCTGCTGGTCACCCTGGGCATCGCGATCGCGATCGAGAACGTGGCGATCTACTTCTGGCGCTCCGACACGCGCACCCTCGACCTGTCCTATGCGTTCGATACCGTGAACCTCGGCGTGGCGCTCGTCGCGCTGCCGCGCGTCGTGGCCTTCGCCGGCGCTCTCGTGGTGGCAGGCGGTCTCTGGCTCTTCATGGCGCGCACGGATCTCGGGCGCGCCATCCGCGCCGTCGCGAAGGAGCGGCAGGGCGCACGCGTCGTCGGCATCGACGTCGAGCACGTCTTCGCGATGAGCTTCGCCATCGGCACGGCCTGCGTCGGCGTCGCGGCGTGCCTGCTCATGCCGACCTTCTACGTGACGCCGCAGGTCGGGCACAGCTTCGTCCTGATCGCCTTCACGGTCGTCGTGCTCGGCGGGATGGGCAGCTTCCCCGGCGCCCTGGCCGGCGGCCTGATCATCGGCGTCACGGAGAGCCTGTGCGGGCTGTTCCTCGGCGAGAGCCTCGGCCAGATCGGCATCTTCGCGATCTTCATCGCGATCCTGCTGCTGCGCCCGAGCGGGCTCCTCGGCCACCGGGCCTGAGCGATGCGGACTCTGGCCGGCATTGCGCTGTTCGGGCTGGTCATGCTGCCGCTGCCGGCGCTGCTGGCGTCCCAGGTGTGGCTCAACTTCCTGGTCATGACGCTGTTCTTCGCGCTGCTCGGCATCGCGTGGAACGTCGTCGGCGGCTATGGCGGGCAGTTCTCCTTCGGCCATGCCGCCTTCTTCGGCACCGGTGCCTACTGCGCGGCGGTGCTGCAAGCGCAGCTCGGGCTCGCGGCCTGGCTTGGGTTCGCGCTGGCCCCGGTCGCGGGCGGCGCCGTCGCCGGCGTGGTGGGATTCTTGTCGTTCAGGTACGGGCTGCGCGGCTCCTATTTCGCCCTGGTGACGCTCGCCTTCGCCGAAGTTCTGCGCATCCTCGCCAACAGCGCGGGGTTCACCGGCGGCGGCAGCGGCCTCCTGATCAAGCTGGCGCCGGGCGCCGCGAACCTGCAATTCGCCGACAGATCGGGATTCTACTACCTCGTGCTCGCCCTCGTGATCGCCGGCCTTCTCCTCTCGCTATGGATCGAGCGCTCGCGCTTCGGCAGCTACCTTGTGGCGGTGCGCGAGAACGAGGACGCGGCGCGGGCGCTCGGCGTCGATGCTTTCGCGATCAAGCTGCGCGCCATCGTCCTGTCCGGCGCGATCGCCGGCGTGGCCGGCGCGGTTTACGCGCAGATGTTCCTGTACGTCGATCCGGGCCTCGCCTTCGGGCCGACCATGTCGGTCGAGGCGCTGCTGGTGCCGATCGTCGGCGGTATGGGCACGGTGTTCGGGCCAGTCCTGGGGTCCTTGGCGCTGCACCTCCTCAGCGAGGCCGGGCGCTCCGTGCTCGGCCAGGCGCCAGGTCTCAACCTGGCACTCTACGGCGTCCTCCTCGTGATCATGGTGCTGTTCCTACCGGACGGCCTGGTCGGCCTGCTGCGCCGCGTGCGGCGGCGCTTTCTGCGGGGCCGCGCCGATGCTTGAAGCGCGCGGGGTCTCGAAGAGCTTCGGCGGCCTCAAGGCCGTCGTCGGCGTGAACATGGAGGTGCCGGCCGGCAGCATCCGGGCAGTCGTCGGCCCGAACGGTGCCGGCAAGACGACGCTGTTCGCCCTGATCTCGGGATTCCTGACGCCGGATTCCGGCCGCATCCGCTTCGTCGGCGACGACATCACCGGGCAGAAGCCGGAGCGCATCTGCGCGCGCGGCCTGGTGCGGACGTTCCAGATCACCCAGCCCTTCGCCGGCCTGACCGTGCGGGAGAACGTCGCCGTCGGTGCCCATCTGCGCCATGAGAGCCGCGCCTCCGCGCTGCGCCATGCCCAAGCGATCGCCGCGCGGGTCGGGCTCGGCGACAGGCTCGACCAGCCGGCCGACCAGCTGACCGTGGCCGCCAGGAAGCGCCTGGAGCTGGCCCGCGCGCTCGCGACCGATCCAAAGCTGCTGCTGCTCGACGAGGTGATGGCCGGCCTCAACCCGACGGAGGTGCAGGAGATCGTGGCGATCGTTCGCCGGATCCGCGACGACCTCGGCGTGACCGTGCTGCTGATCGAGCACGTCATGCAGGCGGTGATGAGCCTGGCCGAGCACGTCCTCGTGCTCAACCAGGGGACGGCGATCGCCGAAGGCACGCCGGCAGCTATCGCCGCCGACCCGCGCGTCGTCGAGGCGTATCTCGGCCACGGCGCGGCTTCGCGCATGACGGGGGCGGGCGATGCCTGAGGCGCCGCTGCTCGAGGTCGCGGGATTGCGCGCCGGCTATGGCGCGATCGAGGTGCTGCGCGGCATCGACGTCGCGGTCGGCGCCGGCGAGATCGTCGCGATCCTCGGCTCGAACGGCGCGGGCAAGTCGACGCTGAACAACGTGCTGAGCGGGCTGCTTCCGCTCGCCGCGGGCTCGATCCGCTTCGACGGCCGAGACATTGCTGGAGCCCGCTCTGAGACGATCGTCGCTGCCGGCCTTGTCCAGGTGCCCGAGGGCAGGCGCGTCTTCCCGAACCTCAGCGTCCTCGACAACTTGATCCTCGGCAGCTACCGGCGCGGCCGCGCGAGGCGGGCGCAGGGGCTGGAGCGGGTCTTCGCGACGTTCCCGCGCTTGGCGGAGCGGCGGGAGCAGCGCGCGGGCACGCTGTCCGGCGGGGAGCAGCAGATGCTGGCGATCGGACGCGGCCTGATGGCGGAGCCGCGGCTCCTGATCCTCGACGAGCCGTCCCTCGGCCTGTCGCCGCTGCTCGTCGAGGAGATGTTCACCCTGATCCGCCGCCTGAACACGGACGGTCTCGCGGTCGTCCTGGTGGAGCAGAATGTCGTCCAGTCCCTGGTGATCGCGCATCGCGCCTACGTCCTCGAGAACGGGCGCGTCGCACTTTCGGGGCCGGCTGCGTCTCTGCGCGCGGATCCCGCGCTGAGGCGCTCCTATCTCGGCATGTGAGGCCGGTCGCATGGGCGTGCTTCTGGCTGCCGGGACGGCGTTCGAGATCGAGGCTCCGGTCCTCGTCGTCGGCGCCGGCGCCTGCGGGCTGACGGCGGCGCTGGCGGCGCGCGAGGGCGGCGCCGAGGTCCTGGTCGTCGAGCGCGACCGCGTGCCGCGCGGCTCGACGGCGCTCTCGTCCGGCATGATCCCGGCATGCGGGACGGCGGCGCAGCGCGCGCGCGGCGTCGCCGACAGCCGAGCGCTCATGGCCGCCGACATCATGCGCAAGGCCAAGGGGGAGGCGGACGCCGCGCTCGTCGAGGCAGTGGTCGCGGCGTCCGGGCCGGCGGTCGACTGGCTCGCCGCGAGCCACGGCGTCGACCTGCCGCTGGTCGAGGGGTTCCTCTATCCCGGCCACAGCGTGGCGCGCATGCACGCGCCGCCGGCGCGCACCGGGGCGGCGCTGATGGACATGCTCGCGTCCGCGGCGGAGCGAGCCGGCGTCGACGTGTTTTCCGAAGCGCGCGTGCGCGATCTCTTGGCGGACGCGGACGGGACCGTGCGCGGCGTCGCGCTGGAGCGGCCGGACGGCAAGGTCGAGCGCATCGGCTGCGGCGCGCTGGTCCTCGCCTGCAACGGCTTCGGCGGCAATCGGGAGATGGTGCGCGCGCACATCCCGGAGATGGCGGATGCCGCGTATTTCGGCCATCCCGGGAACCAGGGCGACGCGGTGCTGTGGGGCCGCGCGCTCGGCGCGGCCACGCGCCACATGGGC
>JAEULF010000377.1 GCA_016793965.1 Alphaproteobacteria bacterium
CGCGCCAGGGCGACGTAGCGCTCCGTGGCGGCGATCCCGGCCTTCGTCAGGTAGCGCTTGTAGTCGGGGAAGAGCGTAAGCCGCGCCTTGGGCGGCGTCGCGCCGCCGAGGTACTTGCCCGTGAGCACGCCCATGCCGAGCGGCGAATAGGCGAGCAGGCCGCATTTCTCGCGCCAAGCGATCTCCGCCAGGCCGACCTCGAAGCTGCGATTGAGCAGGCTGTACGGGTTCTGGATCGACACCGGGCGCGGAAGGCCCTCGTGGCGCGCCAGGCGCAGGCACTCGGCGACGCCCCAGGGCGTGTCGTTCGACAGGCCGACGTAACGGATCTTGCCTGCCTTCACCGCCTCTCCCAGCGTCCCGAAGGTCTCGGCCAGGGGCACGCTGTCGGCGTCGGGCTCGGCCTTGTATCCCAGTTGGCCGAATGCGTTCGTCTTCCGGTCCGGCCAGTGCAGCTGGTAGAGGTCGATGACATCGGTTTGCAGGCGCTTCAGACTGTCGTCGATCGCTTGGGTCACGTTCTTGCGGTCCAGCCGGCAGCTGCCGTCGCGCACGTAGGGGAAGCGCGGGCCGGGCCCCAGCACCTTGGTCGCGAGCACGACTTTGTCCCGGACCTTCCTGGCCTTGAGCCAGCGCCCGATGATCGCTTCCGTCTGGGCGTAGGTCTCCTTGGTCGCCGGGATCGGGTACATCTCGGCCGCGTCGATGAAGTTGACGCCTCGGTCGAGCGCGAAGTCGAGCTGGGCATGCCCCTCGGCCTCGGTGTTCTGCTTTCCCCAGGTCATCGTGCCGAGGCAGATGACGCTCACCTTCACGTTGGTGGCGCCGAGCGAGCGGTACAGCATGGATCCTCTCAGGTGGGGGACGACGTCACAGGAACAGCGTCAGGACGCCCGTGTAGCCGTAGATGCGACCTTGGCAGATCTCGCCGTTGCCGAACATGCCGATCAAGGGGAAGTCGCCGAGAGCGGCGCGGATCATCTGCACCTCGGCATCGGGCCGGCCGAACATGTGCGGTCCGCGCGCCGTGCAGGAATGATAGACGCCGGCGCGCGGCGGCTTGCCGGCGCGGCGCTTCAAGTCCTCGAGCATGCGGACCATGTCGGCCTCGGCGCTGGGGCGGTCGCGCGAGCAGAACATGATGCTCTCGCCTTCCTCGACGACATCGCCGATGGCGATCCAGCCGCGCTGCTGGTCGATCGCCACGAGGTTGCGCACCAGGTAGTCGCCGCCGAGCGAGCCTTCGACCGGCCGCGCGGCGAAAACGCGCCCGCCGACCTGGCGCAGGTCCTTGGCGACCTCCGGGCCGACATCCTCGATCAGGCAGTCGAGGGCGGCGCGTCCGTCCAGCGCCATCACGACGTTCTGCTCGCCGGAGGTGATCTTGCGCGCGGGGCCGATCGGCCGGCAGCTCTGGGTCAATCCCGTCGCCGCCTCGAGCGCGCCCGCGAAGAGCACGCCCGACACGCCGCCGCCGACCGGCTTGCCGGCGACCTGGTCGGGCGAGGGGGACCGGCGCGCGCGGCGCGACCCGGCGGGCTCCGCGGCGGACAAGGTCGGTGCCGCGGAGAGCGCGCCGACCAGGAAGCTGCCGGATTCGCGCGCGCAGGTCTCGACCATCTGGAACGAGCTGCCGCTGCGCGGGTCGGCGTGGACGATGCCGAAGCCCGGGAAACGCTGCCGGGTCCACGAAGCGATGCCGTCGTCGAGGGCGCTGCGCTCGCCCGTGCTGGCGAAGAGGCGGTAGTCGTCCGCGCGGCCGGCGGCCGTCAGGACGGCGATGCCGGGCCGCCCATGATACTCCGCTGCGGCGCTGGCATCGCCGCTGCCGATCCCGCCGCCATTGCCGATGACGCCCGTGCCGACGGCGCCGACCCAGTCGCCGATCCCGGTTGCCGCGCGCAGGACATCGACGATGAGCGGCAGGTCGGGCGCAAGCGGGTCCGTGACGTAGACCAGGCCAAGCGTCGCCTTCTCGCCATCCTCGGCCGACCGGGCGCGCGCGAGCTGCTCGACGCACGCCCTGGCGGCCGCTCCTGCCTCGTCTCCGCCGCCATGTGCCGCCTTGAAGCCGTGCATGCTCAAGACTCCCGCGGGTGCTGTCCCCGAAGGGCAGCTTTCTCCGGTTGCCGCCGCGCCAGGCGCTAGCGCCGCTCCTTCAGCAGGTCCAGCACGTAGGGCGTCAGCCGCTCGACGATCCTGCGGACTCCTTCGGCGTTCGGATGGATGCCGTCCGACTGGTTGAGAGACCGATCCGCGGCGACGCCGTCAAGGAGGAACGGGTATAGCGGCAGCTTGCGCTCCTGCGCCAGGCGCGGGAAGACGGCATTGAACTCGTCGCCGTAGGCCGTGCCGAGATTGGGCGGCGCCAGCATGCCGGCGAGCAGCGTCGGGACGCCTGCGGCCCGGAGCTTCGCCAGGATGCCGTCGAGGTTGCGGTAGGTGGACGCCGGGTCGAGCGCGCGCAGCCCGTCATTGGCGCCGAGCGCCACGATCGCGAAATCCGGCTTTTCCGCGAGGAGCCAATCCACGCGGGCGAGGCCGCCTGCGGTCGTGTCGCCCGAGACGCCGGCGTTGCGGATCCGCACGTCCAGGCCGCGTTGCCGCAGGCTGGCCTCGAGCTGCGCCGGCAAGCTCTCGGCCTCCGCTAGGCCGTAGCCGGCCGTCAGGCTGTCGCCCAGGGCCAGAATCGTGGCGGCTCGCGCAGGTCCGGACTGGACGGCCAGCGCGAGAACGGCGAAGAGGATGGCGGCGGCGCGGGTCATCAATCCTCCGTGATCGTGCCGGGGCTTCTCGACAAGACGTCGGGCACCCATCTCTGGGCCTTGGGCTTTCGGGCCTCCCGGTTCGGCCGATGCGGCAGCCGGCGTCTCGGATCGCATGAGCGGCCTGCGCGAGGGCCAGCGCGAGGGAAAGAGCATGGACGACCGCTTCCTGGCTGCGACCGCCGACCCGCAAGCGTCCGCGGCGGCGCCGATGATCGAGATCGATGACGTCCACCTATCAGTGGTGAGCGATGCCGGCGAGGTCAACATCTTGCGCGGCGTCAGCCTCGGCATCGGGCGCGGGGAGACCGTCAGCGTCGTCGGTCCGTCCGGCTCCGGGAAGTCGACGCTGATGATGGTGATCGGCGGGCTGGAGCGGCCGACGAGCGGCAGGGTGGCGATCGACGGCGTCGATCTCGGCCGCCTGGACGAGGACGGCCTGGCGGCGCTCCGCCGCGACCGCGTGGGCATCGTCTTCCAGTCGTTCCACCTCATCCCGACCATGTCGGCCCTGGAGAACGTCGCGGTGCCTTTGGAGCTCGCAGGGCGCGCCGACGCTTTCGCCAAGGCGCGCGCCGGCCTCGACGCAGTCGGCCTCGGGCACCGCCTCGCCCACTATCCGGGCCAGCTTTCGGGGGGCGAGCAGCAGCGCGTCGCCATCGCTCGCGCCTTCTCAGGCGGGCCGCGGCTGCTCCTGGCCGACGAGCCGACGGGCAACTTGGACGGCGACACCGGGCGTGCGGTGATCGACCTGCTGTTCGACATGCAGCGCCGCAGCGGCACGACGCTCGTCCTGATCACCCACGACCTTGGCCTGGCGTCGCGTTGCGAGCGGCGCCTCAAGATCGCAGACGGCAGGATCGTCGCCGAGGAGCGCGCGCTCGTCGCCGATGCTGCGGCGCACCCGCGCGACGGCAGCCACTGAGCGGGGCAAGCATGGTCGATCGAACGCTCGATACGACGCTGCCGGCGTCGCCGCGGCTCGGCGCAACCGCGCCTTTGGCCTTGCGCCTGGCGCGCCGGGAGCTGCGCGGCGGGCTGAAGGGCTTCCGCATCTTCACGGCGTGCCTGGCGCTCGGCGTCGGTGCGATCGCCGCCGTCGGCTCGCTGACCTCTGCGATCACCGGCGGGCTGACGCGCGACGCGCGCACCATCCTCGGCGCCGACGTCGAGCTGCGCCAGATCTACAACCCGATCACGCCGGAGCAGCGCGCCCATCTCGCCGCCTCCGGCACGGTCTCGGAGCTGGTCGAGCTGCGCACGATGGCGCGCGTGGCGATGCCCGGCCGGACCGAGCGCCGGCTGGTGGACCTCAAGGCGGTCGACAATCTCTATCCGCTGTACGGCGCGGCCCAGGTAGAGCCGCCGCAACCGGTGCAGGACGCGCTGGCGCGCAAGCCCGGGCGCGACGGCGTCGCGCGCTACGGCATCCTGCTCGACGCCGACCTCGTGCCGACCTTGAAGGTGGCGCTCGGCGACGTCGTGCGGATCGGCGATGCCGACCTCGAGTTCCGCGGCACCCTGGTCAAGGAGCCCGATCGCGGCGGCAACCCGTTCAGCATCGCGCCGCGCGCCATGATCGCCGCGGCGGTGATCCCGCAGACCGGGCTGCTGCGACCCGGCAGCATCGTCAATTTCGAGTACCGCCTGCGCTTTGCCGAGGGCGTCGACCTGGCGGGCTGGAAAGCCGACCTCGCCGCGCGCTTCCCGCAAGCCGGCTGGCGGGTGCGCGACTACCGCGAGAGCTCTCCTGCGGTCCGCCAGTTCGTCGAGCGGATCGCGATGTTCCTGACGCTGGTCGGGCTGACGTCCTTGCTTGTCGGCGGCGTCGGCGTCAGCAACGCGGTGCGCGCCTTCCTCGCCGAGAAGACGCGGACGATCGCGACGCTGAAATGCCTCGGCGCGCCAGCACGGCTGGTCTGGCAGGTCTACCTCGTCCTGATCGCGGCCCTGTCTCTCGTCGGGATCGGCGCCGGGCTGCTGTTCGGGATCGCGGTCCCGCCCGTGCTCGGCGCGACGCTGGGCGACGCCCTGCCGGTCGCTCTCGACGGCGGGCTGCAGGTCCGCCCTCTGCTGATGGCGGCCGCGTTCGGGCTGCTCACGGCCGTCGCCTTCTCCATCCTGCCGCTGGCGCGCGCGCGCGACGTCTCACCGGCCAGCCTATTCCGCGATCTCGTCGCTCCGGTCCGCCGCCTTCCGTCGGCAGCCGACGTGGCTGCGCTGCTCGGCGTCTGCGCCGGGTTGGCGGCATTGGCGGTGCTCAATGCGGCCGACCGGCGCATCGGCGTTTTCTTCGTGGTCGGCGCGATCGGCGCCCTGCTGCTCTTCCGCGGCGGCGGCGTGCTCGCGACGCAGGCCGCTGCGGCCCTGTCGGGCGTGCGGGCCATTGTCGCCGGCCGGCCGGCGCTGCGCCTGGCGCTGGCGAACCTGCACCGTCCCGGAGCGGTGACGGCGGCCGTGGTGATGTCGCTCGGGCTCGGCCTCACGGTCCTCGTCGCCATCGCGCAGATCCAGGGCAACCTGTCCCGCCAGGTGACGGAGACGCTGCCGGAGCGCGCGCCGTCCTATTACTTCGTGGACATCCAGCCGGATCAGGTCGCGCCGCTTGCCGCGATGGTCGCAGCGACGCCGGGAGCCAGCGATTTCCAGGAGACGCCGATGGTGCGCGGGCGCATCGTCGGCATCGCGGGCGAGCCGGCGGAGAAGCGCCAGATCGCCCCGAACGCCCAATGGGCGCTGCGCGGTGACCGCGGCCTGACCTATGCGGCGACGCAGCCCGCGGACGCAAAGATCGTGACCGGCACCTGGTGGCCTGCCGACTACAGGGGGCCCGCCCTGGTGTCCCTCGACCACGAGATCGCCCAGGGCTTCGGCATCGGCGTCGGCGACACTGTCACGATCAACGTGCTCGGGCGGGAGTTCGTGACGCGCATCGCCAACACCCGCCGCGTCGATTGGCTGACGCTCGGCATCAATTTCACCTTCATCGTGTCGCCCGGGATCCTCGACAGCGCGCCGCGCACGCACATCGCGACCATGCGGACGGAGCCGGGCATCGGCGAACCGTTGTTCCAGAAAGTCACCGACCTGATGCCGAACGTCTCGGCGATCCCGGTCCGCGACGCGCTGGAGACCGTCGCCAAGGTGCTGCAGCACATCGGCGTCGCGGTGCGCTCCACCGCCGCGCTGACGCTCATCGCGGGAACGCTCGTCCTGGCCGGCGCTATCGCGTCGGGCCACCGCCGGCGCGTCTATGACGCCATCGTGCTCAAAGTCGTCGGGGCCAGCCGGCGCCAGGTCGTGGCGGCCTTCGTCCTGGAGTACGGACTGCTCGGCGCTCTGACGGCGATCGTGGCCGCGGGAGTCGGGTCGGTGATCGCCTGGGCCGTGCTCGTCCATGTCATGAAGACGAGCTATGCCTTCCTGCCCGTCGAGGTCGCCTTCACGGCTCTCGGCTGCACGGCACTGACGATCGCTGGGGGCCTGATCGGCACATGGCGAGCCCTGGGCCAGCCATCGGCGCCGTTGCTGCGCAATCCTTGACTGGGAAGCAATCCTTGACCGGGGGAAGCAACCCTTGCCCTGGGGCAATCCGTGACCTGGGATTGTCGCCGACAGGTTGCTAGAATATCCGTCGATAGCGCTCAGATTTCGGCGGTGACCGCCTTGAAACCGCTGGCGGATTGGCTATCTGATGCGGGGGGATCGGCCGCGTGCCGACGAACGACGGGAGGACGAAATGGCGGAGTTCGGTCAGAGCCGTGGCACGTTGGGCTACGGGCAAGCGCAGGCAGCCGACATCGATGTCGGTTTGCGCGCTTACATGCTTCGGATCTACAATTACATGGCGGCGGGTCTGGCCGTCACCGGCGCGGTGGCCATGCTGGTCGCCTCGAACCAGGCCCTGATGCAGACGATCTTCGGCTCGCCGCTGAAGTGGGTCGTCATGCTGGCGCCGATCGGCATGCTGCTGATCGTCAGCTTTGCGCAGGACAAGCTCTCGACCGGCGCGCTGAAGGCCTTCTACTGGGTCTTCACGCTGGTCTTCGGCATGTCGATGGCCGCTGTGTTCTACCGTTACACGGGCGCCAGCGTCGCGCGGACGTTCTTCATCACGGCAGCGGCCTTCGCGGCGCTCAGCGCGTACGGGTACACGACCAAGCGGGACCTGACGGGGTTCGGCAAGTTCCTGTTCATGGGACTGATCGGCTTGATGCTGGCGTCGATCGTGCAGCTCTTCTTCCCGACGGGCATGCTGCAGTTCGCGATCGCCGTCATCGGCGTGCTGATCTTCTCGGGCCTGATCGCCTACGAGACTCAGAGCCTGAAGAACATGTACGTCGAGGTCGCGGGGACGGAGCTCGAGCAGCGCGTGACGATCATGGGCGCCTGGAGCCTCTATCTCGACTTCGTCAACCTCTTCCAGTTCCTGCTGCAGTTGACCGGCGTGACGCGCGACGAGTGACGCGGCCGCGCTGACCGGAAGCTAAGGCGCCCGGTTCCGCAAGGAGCCGGGCGCTTCCCTTTTCCGGGTGCCGCGACCTCGTCAGTTGATGACGAATTTCGGCTCTTCCGGCCAGAACTGGATCTGGCCGCCGGTGACGACGACACGGATCGCCGTGCTGAGCTCGCTGACCCGGCCCTTGATGATATCCATCATCTCGCGCGCCTGCTTGGCGCTCTCGCCCGGCTGCTCCCGCTCCTTCTTCCGGAACAGGCCGTGCTGGCGCACCAGCGTCGAGGCCTCGATGATCTTCACGGCAAGCGCCATGGTCTCGACGATCGTGCCGCGCACTTTGGGCCTGCGCGCGACTTGGAACGACATCGTTCCTTCGTTCACCAGGTTGCGCTCCAGGATGGCGCACTTCACGAACTTCTCGTGGTTCGTGAGGCGTACCGCGAGCTGCGTGTCGTACGAGAAGTGGACTTCCTCGCCGCTGCCGCTGAACCGCTCGGCTGCCTCGTCCAGCAGGGATTCCGTCACGTTGCCGCCGGCGGCCAGGCGCTCGATCATGTCCATGTCCGGCGATTCAGCGGTCGAGAAGGTCGGGATGCCGTTGACGTACACGGCGATCCAGTTCCCCTTCATCACCATCGTGTCGTACTGCGAGAGGCTCTCGCGCCAGGCGTTGGCGTAGCTGGCGACCACGGCTTCCTCGTTGACGGTGCCGCTGTTGCGGAACGCCTCCATCACGGCCATGCCCATATGCAGGGTCGCAGTCAGGCTCTTGCCGCGGATCACCGTGCTCTGGTCGCCGTCCTTGTTCCGCAGGGGCAGGACCAGGCGATTGCAGCGAATGGTGGTCTTCGACCGGCGCCCCTGGTCTTCCGACGACCAGACGTTCCGGATGATGTCGATCCGCTCGCGGCTTGCGTTGATCCCGCTCATGCCGACTCTCCGAGGCCCGGCGATCCGCACGCGCGGGCAGGGCAGATTCAGGGTCCTTGATGCGCCATTAAGGTAAATACTCGATAAATGGCGACACATCGGCGGGACCTCCGGCATTCCGCGCCGCCGCGCTATGAATTGAATCACAGCCCTTCCGTCG
>JAEULF010000382.1 GCA_016793965.1 Alphaproteobacteria bacterium
GTCGCTTCCGGCCCGCTGAGCGCCGGGAGGACGGTCGATGAGCGCGTACGGGGCGACGATCCACTGGCAGCGCGGCGAGGCTGCCTTCCTCGACGGACGGTTCAGCCGCGGCCATGTCTGGCGCTTCGACGGAGGAGCGTCCGTGCCGGCCTCGTCCTCGCCGCATGTCTTGCCGCTGCCCCTGTCGGTCGAGGAGGGCGTCGACCCGGAGGAAGCGTTCGTGGCGTCGCTGTCGAGCTGCCACATGCTCTTCTTCCTGTTGATCGCCTGCAAGCGCGGCTTCGTCGTCGACGACTACGGCGACGAGGCGATCGGCGTCATGGCGCGGAACGCCGAGGGAAAGCTCGCCATGACGCAGGTGACGCTGCGCCCGCGGGTCCGCTACGGCGGTGCGGCACCGCCGTCGCGCGACGTCGAGCGGGCGATGCACGACGAGGCGCATCACCGTTGCTTCATCGCCAGTTCGGTGAAGTCGGCGGTGACCGTGGAGCTGTAGGGGGCCTACCAGCCCCAGGTCCAGGTCAGCTCGTGCTTGTTGTGCGAGAGGTGCTGCAACCAGGCGCCGGGAATGGCGGCGAGCATCCGTGCCGTCGCGTGGTCGGTCTCGCCCTGGAACTTCACCGAGCAGGCGATGCGTCGCGCGGCACCGGCGTCGAGCCAGCGCCTGACCAAGGCGAGCAGGCGCTCGGGGTAGCAGATCACGTCGCTGAACAGCCAATCGACCGGGCCGCTCTCGGCCATGATCGCGGCAGGGTCGAGGGCGAAGGCGCTGTCCAGGCGCTGCGTCACGCCAGGCAGCGCTGCCACGCCCGGGTCGAGCGGTGCCTTATCGACGGCGAGCACCTGGGCGCCGAGCTGGGCGAGCACCCAGGTCCAGCCGCCCGGGCTGGCGCCGAGGTCCAAGCAGCGCTCGCCCGCCTGCGGCCACTGGCGCTTCAGCGCAAGCAGCTCCCAGAGCTTCAGGTAGGCGCGGTTGGGCGGGCCAGTGCGGTCCTCGACGAAGCGCGCCGCGCCGTTGGGGAACGGGCTCGTCGCACGCGCGGAGGCCAGGATCTCGCGCGGGTTGCGCAGCGTCCAGGCGCCGAGCGGCGCTGTCGGCGCGCCGGCCGGGAAGACGAGCGGCCTGGCCGAGACATGGGGAAGCTGTGCTTCGATCAGCGCTGCGCGCCGGTGGTGCCCAACCTGAAAGCTGGCCCAGTTGCGCCCGAGCGCCCGCAAGGCCTTGGCGCCTGCCCCGACGGACGGGCAGGGCAGCGCCCGCAGGTCGGGCCAGACGTTCTGCGCCCAAGGGGCGGCGACGGGCGAGCCCGCTGCGACAAGGAGGCGGCCTTGCTCCAGCTCGATCGACACGCCGGCATGCCGCAAATCCTCGCGCAGCTCCGCCTCGAAGCCCTCGGCGGCGAGATAGCCCGTGCGCTCCTGCGCGGCGTCGTTCATGCGGCGAGCGCGCTTTTCACCAGGGCGATGTGCTCGGGACCGATGCCGCAGCAGCCGCCGACGATGCGCGCGCCACCGGCGTGCCAGGTGCGGGCGTGGTCGCGATAGCGCTCGGGCGGGACGTCGCGCGACGGCACGAAGCCCGCTTCCTCCAGCCGCCAGGTCTTGGGCACCGGCGCGAAGGCGTTGGCATAACCGCCGAAAGCGCGGCCGCCGGCCGCCGCGCGCAGCGCCGGCATGGCCGCGTCGATCGCCTCGGGCGGGCTGCAATTGACCAGCACCGCCTCGACGGCGAGCCCGTGAAGCGCTCCCACCGCCTCGGCCAGGCTGTGCCCGCCGCGCAGCAGGCCGGAAGGGGGGCCTTCGGCGCCGTCATCGACCGTCCAGGAGACCCAGACCGGCTTGCCGGTGGCGGTGGCGGCCGCGGCCGCCGTGCGCGCCTCCTCCGGCGTCGCCATGGTCTCGCACAGGAACAGGTCGACGAAGGGCGCCAGCAGTGCCGCGATGCGGCCGTAGAGCCGGCTCCGCTCGTCTTCCGGCGCCAGGAGGTCCGGTCGGTAGCTGCCGAGCAGCGGCGGCAGGCAGCCGGCGACGCGCTTGCCGCCGCCGACGCTGTCGGCCGCCGCCCGCGCCAGCTGGCCGGCCAACCGCGTCAGCTCCTCGAAGCAGGCGTCCAGCCCGTCGAGCGCCAGGATCGCCGGCGTCACGGTGTAATTGTTGGTGGTGATGACGTCGGCACCGGCGGCGAGGTAATCGCGGTGCACCGCGAGCACGATCTCCGGCGCCACGAACAGCGCATTGGCCGACCAGATGGTCTCGGGCACCGGCACGCCGCGCCGCTTCAGCTCGCGCCCCGTTCCGCCGTCGAGGATGACCAGCCTGTCGCCGCCCGATGCCGCCATGCTGCTATGCTCGCGCTCGCCGATCGTCGCGGCACTGTCGCACGATCGCAAAGCGCAGACGAGATCGCGGATGACCGACGGCATCGAATCGATCGAACGCCTGGCCGCCATCGCCGAATCGCACGGCGACTGGAGCGGAGCGGCGCGCCAATGGGAGCGAGCGGGCAGCATCGATCCCGATGCGCGGCGCTACTGGCGCTGCGCGGCGGAGGCCTGGCTGCGCGCGGACCAGCCGTCCGCCGCGGTGCGCGCCTTGCGGACCATTGCCTCCGGCGGCAACGCCTCCGCCCGCGACCTGGCCGCCCTCGCCGACGCGGCCCTGTCTGCCGGGGACCCTTCAGCGGCGCTCGACGCCGCGGCGGAGGCGGCGCGGCTCGATGCGCGCGACGGGGCCGTGGCGCTTGTCGAGGCCCGCGCGCTGGAGGCGGCGGGCCGCCTGCCCGATGCCGTCGGCGCCTTCGAGCGCGCGGCACGGCTCGACCCGGACAGTGTCGCGGCGCAGCGCGGGGCGGCGCTGCTGTGGACCCGGCTCGGGATGCACGGCAAGGCGGAAGCGGCCCTGGCGCGCTGGCAGGCGCTCGGCGGCGATGCCGGCGCGATCGCGGCGGCGCGCGACGCGCTGGCGGCCGACCGCACCGCCGACGCGCTGTCGCCCGCCTATGTCCGGCATCTGTTCGACGGCTATGCCGCGCGCTACGAGGCCGACCTTGCCGGACCGCTCGCCTATGCGGCGCCGGCGATGCTGCGTGCCGCGATCGACGCGGCGCTGCCCGAGTCGCCGCCGCTCGACATTCTCGACCTCGGCTGCGGCACCGGGCTGGCGGCGCGCGCCCTCGCCGACCGGGCGCGGCGGATCGTCGGCGTGGACCTGTCGCCGGCAATGCTGGAGCGGGCGCAGGCGACCGGCCTCTATGCCGAGCTGCGCTGCGCTGACCTGAACGACGTCCTGGCGGCGGCGACGGCCGCCTGGGACCTCGTCCTGGCGGCCGACGTGCTCAACTATGTCGGCGCCCTCGATCGCTGCCTCGGTCTGGTCGCGGCGGCTCTCCGGCCGGGCGGCCTGCTCGCCGCCGCCCTGGAGCGGGCGCCGGACGGCGGGCCGGACCTCGTCCGCCAGGCAAGCCAGCGCTTCGCCCACCGGCCGGTGCATCTGCGCGTTGCAGCGGCGCGCGCCGGGCTGCACACTCGCCGCCTGGACGCCCAATCGTACCGCCGCGAAGGCGGACGGCCGGTCCCGGGCATGATCGTCGTGCTGGGACGGGCGGAGGGCGGCGGGAGGCAGCCATGACCCAGGCCCGCAAGGAGGCCAGCAAGGACGGCGACCGCACGGCGGTGATCGGCGCCAACGAGGCGTTCTACCGCGCCTTCGGCCTCGGCGATTTCGACGCCATGGACGCGCTCTGGGCGCGCAAGGCGCCGGTCGCCTGCATCCATCCGGGCTGGCCGGCGCTGCGCGACCGCGCGCATGTCATGGAAAGCTGGCGGCGCATCCTCCAGGCACCGCCCTCGCCCCCGGTGCGCTGCATGAAGGCGACCGTGACGTTGCTCGGCGACGTGGCCTACGTGATCTGCTACGAGCGCCTGGCTCAGGGCCTGCTTGTCGCGACCAACATCTTCGCGCGCGAGGACGGCAGCTGGCTTCTGGTGCACCACCAGGCCGGCGCGACGGCGGAGAGCTTGGCCGACGAAGGCCCGAGCGCTCGCCGCCGCCCGCCGGTTGAAGCGGAAGAGGGCGAGCTGACCGGTCCGGCTGGCGACGATGCGCCGCCGCCGCGCAGCAAGCTGCACTGACCCAAGGGCAATCAGGAGCCCCGGGGCGACCCAGACCAGCCGACGAGGAGCTATGGCGTCGAACGCGAAGCCTCCTGACGAAAGCGGCCCCGCCGAGAAGACGCGGCGGAGCAAGGGCAGGCCCGAGGCGAAGCCTGCCGCGGACGGCGCAGGCGCGCCGGCCCCCGCAGACTCGGGCGTGCGAGCCGGGACGGGACCGGCGGGCGACGTGACCGGGGGCCAGCAGAGCATGGCGGCGATCCTGGCGGAGGTGCTCCGTCGGACGCGCCGCGTCGCGGACCAGGTCTCCAAGCTGGAGCCCGAGGAGCCGCCGATCCCCAGCCCATCGGTGGTCGCCAAGACCTTTGCCGAGCTCGGCACGCGGCTGATGGCCGACCCCGCGAAGTTCGTGCAGCAGCAGCTCGAGCTTTGCCAGCAATACGCGACGCTGTGGGAATCGGCGCAACGGCGCCTGGCCGGCGAGGCGGTCGAGGCGCTCGTGGCGCCTGCACGCGACGACCGCCGCTTCAAGGACCCTGCGTGGAGCGAGGAGCCGGTCTTCGACATCCTGAAGCAGGCCTACCTGCTGACGGCGAAATGGGTGGACGGCACGATCCGCGGCGTCGATGGGCTCGATCCCGCCATGCGGCGCAAGGCGCTGTTCTACTCGCGCCAGATGATCGACGCGATGGCGCCGACGAACTTCGCGATGACCAACCCGGAGGTGCTGCGCGCGACCTTCGCCAGCCAGGGCGAGAACCTGGTGCGCGGCCTCGGCAACTACTTGGATGACCTCGAGCGCGGCAAGGGGCACCTGGACATCCGCACGACCGACGACAAGCCGTTCGTGCTCGGCGAGACGATCGTGACGACGCCCGGCAAGGTCGTCCACCAGTCCGAGCTGATGCAGCTCATCCAGTACGACCCGCAGACGCCGCAGGTGCACCGCACGCCGCTCGTCATCGTGCCGCCCTGGATCAACAAGTACTACATCCTCGACCTGAGGCCGAAGAACTCGCTGATCCGCTGGCTGGTGCAGCAGGGGTTCACGGTCTTCGTCGTGTCCTGGGCCAATCCCGGCGCTGCGCTCGCGCACAAGGACTTCGGCGACTACATGGAGGAGGGTCCGCTTGCCGCGCTCGCCGCGGCGAAGGCGGCGACGGGCGCCGAGCGCGTGCACATGACCGGGTATTGCATCGGCGGCACGCTGCAGGGCTGCGCGCTCGCGACGCTGGCGCGGAACAGGCCCTCCGACCGCAGCGTCGCCAGCGCGACGTTCTTCACGGCGATGCTGGACTTCAGCGACCCGGGCGACCTCGCCGTCTTCATCGACGAGGACCAGCTCGCCGAGCTCGACCAGAACATGGCGGCGAAGGGCTATCTCGACGGCCGCGCCATGTCGAAGGTGTTCAGCATGCTGCGCGACAACGACCTGATCTGGTCGTTCGTCGTGAACAACTACCTGCTGGGCAAGGATCCCCTGCCCTTCGACCTGCTGTACTGGAACGCCGATTCGACGCGCATGCCGGCGATGATGCACAGCTTCTACCTGCGCAGCATGTACCTGGAGAACAAGCTGCGGGTGCCGGATGCCGTGACGTTGAAGGGCACGCCGATC
>JAEULF010000054.1 GCA_016793965.1 Alphaproteobacteria bacterium
CGGCGTCATGGCGAGCGCGCCGACCAGCGGCGTGTAGAGATGCGTCGTGTGCGCATCGTCGCCGGCCAGCATGCGCGTCGTGATGAGGTAGAGGGCGCTCGTCACCGTCGTGCCGACGGCGAGCAGCACGGCCCAATGGGCGTGGATGTCCGTCGGGTTGACGATGACGAGGACGCCGCAGAAGCCGACGAGGATCGCCGTCCAGCGCCGCCACCCCACGCGCTCGCCGAGCAGCGGCACGGCTAGCGCCGTGACGATCAGCGGCGTCGCGAACTGGATCGACGTCGTGACGTCGAGCTGCAGGAAGTGCAGCGCGCGGAAGTTCAGGATGGTGCTGGCGGCGAGGAAGACCGAGCGCAGCAGCTGCAGCTTCAGGTTGCCTGAGCGCCAGGTCCCGGCCGGCGGCCAGGCGAGGAGCGCCGCGGCGATGACGAGCTGGCCGACGAAGCGCGCCCAGATGACTTGCTCGGCCGGCAGCACGGTCTGCAGGTACTTGGCGGTGGCATCGAGCAGCGCGAAGCAGGAGACTGCGGCGATCATCAGGAGGATACCCTTCGGGCGGTCCTCCTGCGGGCGACCTGTGGCCACGCGCTGCTCCTCGACGAAGTGACGACGGCAGCATGCCGCGGGTCGCGATCGCGCGGCAGGTGGCTCGATTGCATGGGCGCCTGCGGTCGCGGCTGCGTCTCCCTGCCGTGCAGGGAGAGCGTCCGGCTACCGCGACGGCTTGCCGCGCTGCTCGGGCCGCAGGGCCGTTCCGCCGCTGGCCGCGCTCGACGCTGCTGGCGCATAGAGCGCCGCGGGACCGGCGACGGCGCGGTCGAGCTTCCAGACGCCGGACAGCTTCTTGCCGGCCGCCGTGGTCAGCATGCCCTCGCCGTGCCGGCGGTCGAGCTGCCAGCCGCCCTCGTAGATGTCGCCGTTGAGGAAGCGGAACCTGCCCTGCCCCTGGCGCTGGCCGTCATGCCACTCGCCCTCGTAGCGCTCGCCGGTCGCCCAGACGTAGGTGCCCTTGCCCTGTCGCCGGTCGTCGCGCCAGTCGCCGTCGTAGCTCTCGACCTTGGAGTAGTCCATGCGGCCGCGGCCGTGGCGGATGTCGCGCACCCAGTCGCCGGAATAGCGCCAGCCCTTGGCCCAGCTCATCGTGCCCTGGCCATGCCGCACGCCGTCGCGCAGCGCGCCCTCGTAGCGGTCGCCGCTCGGCCAAGTCATGACGCCGAAGCCGGTCATGCGGCCGGCCTTCCAGTCGCCGTCGTAGAAGCGGCCGTCCTTGAACTTGTAGGCGCCGCGCCCCTCGCGCTGGCCCTGCACGTACTCGCCCTCGTAAGCCGCGCCGCCGGGAATCTCGGCCCGGCCGTAGCCGTGCCAGCGATCCCCCTTCCAGCCGCCGGCGTAGCGGCCGCCGCGCGGATACGTCATCTCGCCCTCGCCGTCGCGCAGGCCGAGGCGCGCCTCGCCGTCATAGACGCCGCCGTCGGCGTAGTGGATCGTGCCCTTGAACTGCGAGCCGGAGTTCCATTCGACGCCGACGAACTTCCGACCCTCCTTCTCGTAGGCGACCTGGGCGAGCAGTGTTGCGTCGCTGGGGAAGGGCACCGGCTCGGGCGGCGGCAAGGGAGCCGGCGGCGGCAGCGGCGCGGCGACCGCCGGCGTGCTGGGCGTGGCGCCTCCTGGCAGGAGCTGCGGCGGCTTCACCGCCCGCTCGAGATCGGCGTCGGAGGGGAGCGGTCCGGCGGCGCCCTTCGGCGACGCGGGCTTGCGCGGCGTGCGGGGGCGCCCGTCGGCGCTGGGCAGGTCCTCGACCTGCTCGGCTTGCCGGGCCTTGCGCGCCGGCTCGTGCAGCGGGATGGGCGGGCCAGGCGCGTCGCCGAGCTGGCGCATGCCCGGCTTGTCCTGCGCCTGGGCTGGCGACGCGACCATGCCGCAAAGCAGCGCCAGGGAGGCGCAGGCGGCGCCGAGCAGGGAAGGGGCAGTCGTGACCATCTTAACCATGATGCCATGATAGCACGGCGTTGTCCTGGCAACAGGCGGCCCCGACCAGGCCCCCACGTGGCCGGGGCCTGCCGCCGGCGCGGCCTGAAGGGGACACGAGCAGGCGTTTGACGCCCCCCGGTTTCCCCCCTAACTGTCGGATGGAGGGACCGGCGAGGTCCCGCAGCTGTCGACCCGGAGGGCCCACGCCATGAGCGACACCCCTTCCACTGCGGCACCTGGCGCTGCCGCCCCCGCGCCCGCGCCGCCCCCCGCGCCGCCGGCGGGACCGGAGCGGCGGGCATATTTCCTGGATTTCATCAAGAAGGCGCGCGGCGACGTCGTGGCGACGGTCTTGGAGACCGGCAGCGACCAGGACCTCGAGATCTACGTCGAATCGCTGAAGAAATCGTCGGCCTTGACCGGCGAGCGCCTGCCCGGGATGTCGGCTCCGCCCAAGGGCGACGACAAGAAGGCCGATGACGGTGCCGTGCCGTCCGCGAAGGTCGAGAAAGGGCCGGGGGTCGAGGGCACCAAGGGGATCGCCAAGGCCGAGATCAAGCGCACACCGGAGGACATCCGCAAGGAGGCGCTCGATTCGGTCAATGCGCTGCTCGGCGAGCTGCAGACGGCCGTGCGCACGGCGACCACGCAGGAGCTCGAGGGCGTGCAGCTCTCGCTCAAGAGCGGCCTGGCCAAGGTTGCGAGGAAGGCTGCCGCCGCGCCGGCCGAGCGCTTGGCGACGCCGGGCTTGAGCCGCAAGGTCTAGCCAGCGGCTCCTGCCGGCCGGCCTATGGCTCTTCGCGCCGGCCATCGGCCGGACAGGTCGCATGACCGAGGAGGCCGGCCGACCCTCCGCCCCGGCCGACCTTGCGCCAAGGCGATCGCGTGGCAGGGGATCTGCAGCCGCGCGGTTCGCGACGGTCGCCGGGAGTCCCGCCTATTTCTTCTGCTTCTCCTGCAACGCGATCACCTGGCTGGTGATGTCGGCAGGAGGCGGCGGCATGTCGATCTGGCGGATCTGGCGATTGGTCGGGTCGAGCTCCTCGGCGACCTTCTTGGCCGCGAAGAAGAATCGCTTGTTCTCGCTGTAGACGGCGCGGTTCTTGTCGTCGGCCGCCTTGGCATCCTCGATCGACATTTTCTCGATCTGGTCCTTGGACGGCTTGGCGTAGGGCTTCAGCACGGTCACGGGGTGCGCACTCCTCTGGCAAGGGTCGACGGGGACAGGCGAGCGAGCTGGCGGTGCTGCTCAGCTGTCCTCGCGCGCCTCGCGCTCGCGCTCTTTCTCCGCCAACTCGCGCGTCTTGCGCGCGTACTCGATCGGGATGGCCGGAGGTTGCAGGTCGCGGACGGCGGTGACCGCCGGGGCGCACTCCAGCAGAATCTGCCGCGCGCGCGACACGACCAGCTTGTTGCGCTTGAAGATCTCGCGGTTGGCCTCGTCGATCTTGCGGGCCTTCTCGTCGGACCAGGTCGCGAGCTCCTCGCGCGACGGCGACACGAACGACTCCAGTGCCGGCATCCTACCCCCCCCTTAGTGCAGACCGCCTTGTCGCCCGGACGGCGCCGCGGCTCGCCGACCATGGGCGACGAGAGTCGCCCTTTTTCGAGCAGCGTCAATGCCCATCCGGTTGTAAAGTGACGGCGATCACCCAGAAGAAGTCGAGAGGAGGCGCCCCGATGAAGGCAGCGAAGTCCCAGTGGGCCGGCGTTTATCCGGCCGTGACGACCCAGTTCAAGGCGGACGAGTCGCTGGACATCGCAGGAACCCAGAAGCAGGTCGACCAGCTCATCGTCGACGGCGTGCACGGCCTCATCATGCTGGGCACGGTCGGCGAGAACTGCTCGCTCGATGCTTCCGAGAAAAGGAAGGTCATGGCGGCGGCGAAGGAGACGGCCGCGGGGCGCGTCCCCGTGCTGTCCGGCGTCGCCGAGTGCTCGACTGCCATGGCCTGCGCCTATGCGCGCGACATGGAGAAGATCGGCATCGACGGGCTGATGGTGCTGCCGGCCATGGTCTACAAGGCGCGGCCGCACGAGGTCATGAACCATTTCCGCCAGGTCGCGCGCGCCAGCGCGCTTCCCATCATGATCTACAACAACCCCGTCAGCTACACGATCGACGTCAAGCCGGAGATGTTCGCCGAGCTGGCTGCCGAGAAGACGCTCGTCGCGATCAAGGAATCGACCGAGAACGTCCGTCGCCTGACCGACATCGCGAACGCATGCGGCGACCGCTACGTCATGTTCTGCGGCGTCGACGACCTGATCGTCGAGAGCGTGATGCTCGGCTGCACCGGCTGGGTGTCCGGCCTGGTCGATGCCTTCCCGCGCGAATCCCTGGTGATGTTCGATCTCGCCAAGCGCGGCCGCTACGAGGAGGCAAAGGAGATCTATCGCTGGTTCATGCCGGCGCTCCATCTCGACTGCGAGACGACGCTGGTGCAGTGCATCAAGCTGGCGCAGGCAATGACCGGCCGCGGCAGCGAGCATGTCCGCGCCCCGCGCCTGCCGCTGCAAGGCGAGGAGCGGTCGCGCGTCGTCAAGGTGCTGGAGAAGGCGATCGCGGCGCGCCCGAGCCTGGAGCGCTTCAAGAAGGCGGCCTGAGCCGCCGCTGCTGACGAGCTTGGTCGGGCCGGCCCCTTGCGCTGGGGCCGGCCCGTGCCATTTATGGCCGCGTCGACCGAATGGAGGAGAGCATGCGCAAGCCCAAGTCCCCGAAGGCACCGCCGCCTTGGCGTCGTCCCGATGCCGTCGCCCGCTCGCTGACGAGCCCGCTGTTCCGCCAGCGCGTCAAGGCGGCAGCCACGGCGAAGCAGCAGCGTCTGCAGGCCCGCCGCCGGCTGCGCGGGGGCGACGAGACTGCCTCGGTCCGGGCGTTGCGCGCCGGCCGGTGCAGCCTCGTCGCCCGCGCTCTGCCGGGGCTGGCCGCGCCATGAAGGACCTGCTGCCGCTCGCCGAGCGGGTCGGCGTGCTGCTCAAGCAGCGCGGCGAGACCGTGGCGATCGCCGAATCCTCGACCGGCGGTCTCGTCTCGGCGGCGCTCCTCGCGGCACCTGGCGCCTCGGCGTATTTCCGCGGCGGCTCGGTCATTTACACGCGCTTTGCGCGCGCTGGGCTGCTCGACATCCAGGACGCCGCGATGGCGGGTACGCGGCCCGCGACCGAGCCCTATGCGCTGCTCCTCGCCCGCACGGTGCGCCAGCGCCTGGATGCGAGCTGGGGCGTGGGCGAGAGCGGCGCGGCCGGCCCGACCGGGAACCGCTACGGCGATCCGGCCGGCCATGCCTGCATCGCCGTCGCCGGCGCGGCGGAGCAGGCACGCACGCTCGCTACGGGGACAGGCGACCGTGCGGCCAACATGCGCGCCTTCGCCGCGGCGACGCTCGAGCTGCTCGCCGCGGCGCTGGCGCGCTGAGGGCGCTGCCGATCGTTCCGTCGCCTGCCGCACGGTTCGAGACGCCCGCTGCGCGGGTTCCGCACCATGAGGACTGCGGTGTCCTGACGTCCTCATGGTGAGGAGCCGGCCCACGGCCGGCGTCTCGAACCATGCGGCAGGCGACGGAACGCGCAGTGCGCCACCGCTTGCAAGACGCATTGTTATAATGTTACATGCGGCTTCCACCGCGCAGGACGCCAGACGATGTCGGCCCAGCACGACCGCGACCACGCGCACCACGATCACGCGCACCACGATCACGCGCGCGACCCTGCGCACCGCGATCGCGCGCATGGCAACGGCATGCGCGACATCTGGCCGCGCCGCGACCTGCTGCAATGGAGCCTCGCGGCTCGGCTCGGCCTGGCGTTGGCGCTGTCGGCGGCGGCCTGGGCCGCCGTCGCTGCCGTCATCGCGACCTGAGAGGCGGCAATGTCTGCCGCACCCGCCGCCGCCATCCGGCTCGACAACGTCACGCTCGGCTATGACCGCCATCCGGCGGTGCATCACCTGTCCGGCCGCTTCGCGCCGGGCAGCCTGACCGCCGTCGTCGGTCCCAACGGCGCCGGCAAGTCGACGCTGCTCAAGGGCATCGCCGGCGCGCTCAAGCCGTTCGACGGGCGCATCGCGATCGAGGGATGCACCGTTGCCGACGTCGCCTACCTGCCGCAGCAGCACGACATCGACCGCAGCTTCCCGATCAGCGTGCTCGACGTCGTGGCGCTCGGGCTGTGGCGGCGGATCGGCGCGTTCGGCGCCATCGACCGGGCGGCGCGCGCGCGCGTGGGCGAGGCCCTCGCCGCCGTCGGTCTGGAGGGCTTCGAGCGCCGGCCGATCGGCAAGCTCTCCGGCGGCCAGCTGCAGCGGGCGCTGTTCGCCCGTCTGCTGCTGCAGGACGCGCGCGTCATCCTGCTCGACGAGCCGTTCACGGCGATCGACCCGAAGACGGCGGCCGACCTGCTCGACCTGGTGCAGCGCTGGCACGGCGAGCGGCGCACCATCATCGCCGTGCTGCACGACATGGAGACCGTCCGCCGCCACTTCCCACAGGCGCTGCTGCTGGCGCGCCGGCTGCTTGCCTGGGGCGACACGGCTGACGCGCTGCGGCCGCAGAACCTGCTCGCCGCGCGCCGCATGGTCGAGGCCTGGGACGACCGCGCCGACATCTGCGCCGCCGCGGAGGCCTGAGCATGGACGCTGGCGCGCTCGATTGGATCGCTTGGCCTGTGATCGGCCCTGCTCTCGGCCCGATCCTCGGGCCCTTCGTCGAGTTCGGCTTCATGCGGCGGGCGCTCGTCGGCTGCCTGACGCTGGCGGCCGCCGCGGCGCCGGTCGGCGTCTTCCTGCTGCTCAGGCGGATGAGCCTGATCGGCGACGCCATGGCGCATGCGGTGCTGCCGGGGGCCGCCATCGGCTTCCTGGTCGCCGGCCTGTCGCTCGCCGCCATGACCATCGGCGGCATGGTCGCCGGCCTGGCCGTTGCGCTGCTCTCCGGCGCCGTGGCGCGCGCCACGGTGCTGCGCGAGGACGCCAGCCTCGCCGCCTTCTACCTGATCTCGCTGGCTGCCGGCGTCGCCATCGTCTCGGTCTACGGCAGCAACGTCGACCTGATGCGCGTGCTGTTCGGCTCCGTCCTGGCGCTCGACGACGCGGCGCTCCTGCTGCTGGCCGGGATCGCGACGGCGACCTTCGTCGCGCTTGCCGCGATCTACCGGCCCTTGGTCGTCGAGTGCTTCGACCCGCAGTTCCTGCGCACCGTCGGCGGCGCCGGCACGGCAGCGCACATGACCTTCCTGGTGCTCGTCGTGCTCAACCTGGTCGGCGGCTTCCACGCGCTCGGCACGCTCATGGCGGTCGGCATCATGATGCTCCCGGCCGCCGCGGCGCGGCTGTGGGCGCGCGAGGTCTGGAGCATGGTCCTCGTCGCCGCGGCGGTCGGCGCGCTGTCGAGCGTCGCCGGGTTGCTGCTCTCCTATCACGCCGACATGCCGTCCGGCCCGGCGATCGTGCTCGTCGCCGGCGGCGCATACGCCCTCTCGATCGCCCTCGGCACTGAGGGCAGCCTGCGCCAGAACCTCCGCCCGGCCAGGCACCTGGAAGCCTGATCCACGCTGCAAGGGAAGGAAAAACCATGCTCGCCAGACCAGTCCGGATCGCCGTCGCGCTCGTCCTTGCCTTGGGCGCCGTGCTCTTCCTGGCGCTCGGCCCCGCGCGCGCCGCCGAGAAGCCGAAGGTCGTCGCGACCTTCTCGATCCTGGGCGACATCGTCGCAGCGGTCGGCAGGGACATGATCGAGCTGACCGTGCTCGTCGGCCCGGACGGCGACGCGCATGTCTACCAGCCGACGCCGGCCGACGCGAAGGCGGTCGCGCAGGCGCAGCTCATCGTCGTCAACGGGCTGGGCTTCGAGGGCTGGATCGACCGGCTGGTCAAGGCAGCCAGGACGAAGGGCACGGTCGTCGCTGCGTCGCAGGGGATCCAGCCGCAGGCCGTCCGCGAGCGCGGCCGCGCCCATGGGCACGGGCATGACCATGGCCATGGCGCCAAGGGCAAGGCGCCCGACCCGCATGCCTGGCAGGACTTGCGCAACGGCGCCGCCTACGCGCGCACGATCGCCGCCGCCCTCGCGTCGATCGATGCGGGCAACGCCGCGGCCTACCGCGCGAACGGCGAGGCGTATGCGGCGAGCCTGCTGGCGCTTGACGCGGAGATCCGCGCCGCCTTCGCCGCCATCCCGCGGGCGCAGCGCAAGGTGGTCACGGCGCATGACGCGTTCGGCTACTTCTCGACCGCCTACGGCGTCGACTTCGTGGCGCCGGTCGGGGTGTCGACCGAGGCCGAGGCCTCGGCCGGCGATGTCGCCAAGCTGATCCGGCAGATCAAGAAGGAGCGGATCGGCGCGGTCTTCGTCGAGACCGTGACGGACAAGCGGCTGGCCGAGCAGATCGTGCGCGAGACGGGCGCGCGGATGGGCGGCACGCTGTACGCGGATGCGCTCTCGAAAGCGGGCGGCCCCGCCGACAGCTACGTGAAGATGTTCCGCCACAACGCGCGCCAGCTCGTCGAGGCGCTGGCGGGGAAGAACATGTAGGGACGAAGCGCCTCCATCCCGGCCCTCCCCGTCGCGCAGCGATGGGCAGGGCCGGGCAGGGCGCTACAGGTGCGCTTCCGCGATCTTGCGCAGCAGGAACTCGCGGAACACCTCGATGCGCTTGGAGTGGCGGAGCTCCTCCGGATAGACGAAATAGGCATCGGTCGGCGTGCCGTGCAGCTCCGGCAGGACCTGCACGATCGACTCGTTGCCCTCGCCCATCCACTCCGGCAGCGAGCCGATGCCGAGCCCGGCCTGGATCGCCAGCTGGATCGCATAGACGTTGTTGACCGTCAGCACCGCCGGCGCCTTGCCCGCGGCCTGCGCCGTCTCCGACAGCCAGTTGATGTTCGGCACCGGCGGCCGGCTCTCCGCGCCGTAGACGATGATGCGGTGCGCGTCGAGATCGTTGATCGTCTGCGGGATGCCGCGCGCCTTCAAGTAGGCGGGCGAGGCGTAGAGGTTCGAGTGCACCGTGAACAGATGGCGGTGGATCAGGTCGGGCTGGCGCGGCGGCGTCATGCGGATGGCGAGGTCGGCCTGCCGCATCGACAGGTCCAGCTCCATGTCGTCGAGCACCAGATGCGCCTGGATATCGGGGTAGAGCTCGACGAACTCCTTCATGCGCGGCGTCAGCCAGACCGAGCCGAAGGCCACCGTGGTCGTGATCTTCAACGGCCCGGTCGGCCGCTCGCGGCTCTCCGAGATGCGCGCCTCGGCCATGGCGAGCTTGGCGAAGACCTCGCGTGCCGTGCGCGACAGGATCTCGCCCTGCTCGGTCAGGATGAGGCCGCGCGCGTGCCGGTGGAACAGCGGCACGCGCAGGCTCTCCTCCAGCGCGCTGATCTGGCGGCTCACCGCCGACTGGCTGAGGTTGAGCGCCTCGCCCGCGTGGGTGAATGAGCCGGCCTCCGCCACCGCGCGGAAGATCCTCAGCTTGTCCCAATCCATGACCATGACCGCAATCTGTGCTCCCCGGTCCCCGGCGCGCGCCCGACGCGCGCCGATCGGGCGAGTCCCGCCCCGTCCGTCCTTGTCCGCCTGCCCCGACGCGCCGTTGAAGCGCCGGGGGGCGCCGCTCAATCGGCGGCGGCGGCCGTCACCTCGTGCTCGTGCGCCGCGATGAAGCGCTCGGCCTCCAGCGCCGCCATGCAGCCCATGCCCGCCGCCGTCACCGCCTGGCGGAAGACCTTGTCCTTGACGTCGCCGGCGGCGAAGACGCCGGGCACCGACGTTGCCGTCGAATCCGGGCGCGTCAGCAGGTAGCCCGCCTCGTCCATCGGCAGCTTGCCCTTGAACAGCGCCGTCGCCGGCACGTGGCCGATGGCGACGAAAACGCCCTCGACGTCGAGCCGCGAGACGGCCCCCGTCTCGGCATTGCGCAGCTTCAGCCCGGTGACGCGCGGCGGCTCGCCCGCCTTCGTCTCGCCGAGCACCTCCTCGACGACGCTGTTCCAGACCGTCCTGATCTTCGGATGCTTGAACAGGCGGTCCTGCAGGATCTTCTCGGAGCGCAGCCTGTCGCGTCGGTGCACCAGCGTGACGCTGCTGGCGAAGTTGGTCAGGAACAGCGCCTCCTCGGTCGCCGCGTTGCCGCCGCCGATCACGGCGACCGGCCGACCCTTGAAGAAGAAGCCGTCGCAGGTGGCGCAAGCGGAGAGGCCGTAGCCCTTGAACGTCGCCTCGCTGGGGAGGCCGAGCCAGCGCGCCTGGGCGCCGGTGCAGATCACCAGCGTGTCGCCGAGATAGACCGTGCCGCCG
>JAEULF010000440.1 GCA_016793965.1 Alphaproteobacteria bacterium
CACATCGACGAGCGCGACGTCGAGGCGGCGCTGCTCAGGCACATCGACGGCGCGGTCGAGGACCACCTGGACATCGGCACGGGCACGGGCCGGCTGCTCGTCCTCCTCGCCCAGCGCGCCAAGCGCGGCGTCGGCGTCGACGCCTCGCGCGAGATGCTGCAGGTGGCGCGCGCCAACCTCGACAAGGCCGGTTGCGCCCAGTGCACGGTGCGCCAGGGCGACATGTACCAGCTCCCCTTCCCGCCGGCGTCCTTCGACCTCGTCACCATCCATCAGGTGCTGCACTTCGCCGACGCGCCCGACGAGGCGATCGCCGAGGCGGCGCGCGTGCTCAAGCGCGGCGGCCAGCTCGTCATCGTCGATTTCGCGCCGCACGGGCTGGAGGAGCTGCGCAGCGCCCACGCCCACCGCCGCCTGGGCTTCGCGCGCGAGGAGGTCGAGGGCTGGTGCCGGCAGGCAGGGCTGGAGCCCATAGCGGCGGAGCTGCTGCCGGGCACCGCCCTGGCGGTGACCGTCTGGTCGGCGCGCCGGCCGCTGCTGCCCGCTGGCCGCGCCAAGCCGCGCTCGGCTGCCCACTCCCCGGCCCATGCGCAGGGCCACCCGACAGCGAGGAGCGTGCAATGAGCCTGCTGACCAGCCTGGCCGGCCGCCCGGCCCCGCGCGTCTCGTTCGAGTTCTTCCCGCCCAAGCCGGCGGAGGCCGAGGCCAAGCTCTGGGAGGTGATCCAGCGCCTGGCGCCGTTGGCGCCGTCCTTCGTCTCCGTCACCTACGGCGCCGGCGGCTCGACGCGCGAGCGCACGCACGCGACCGTGCGCCGCATCCGCCAGGGCACCGGGCTCGACCCGGCAGCGCATCTGACCTGCGTCGCCGCGTCGCGCGCGGAGATCGATGCCGTCGCGCGCGACTACTGGGCGCATGGCGTGCGCCACATCGTGGCGCTACGCGGCGACCCGCCCGATATCCAGGGCGGCGTGCTCGGCCGCTACGTGCCGCATCCGGGCGGCTACGCCTTTGCCGCCGACCTGGTCGCCGGGCTGAAGAAGGTCGCCGATTTCGAGATCTCGGTCGCCGCTTACGCCGAGACTCACCCGGCCGCGCCCAGCCCGCAATTCGACCTGGAGAACCTGAAGCGCAAGGTCGATGCGGGCGCCAGCCGCGCCATCACGCAGTTCTTCTTCGATGCAGACGTCTACCTGCGCTTCCGCGACAGGTGCGTGCAGGCCGGCATCCTCGTGCCGATCGTCCCTGGCATCCTGCCCGTCACCAACGTCGCCCAGTCCTTCAAGTTCGCCACCGCTTGCGGCGCCCGGGTCCCGCCCTGGATGGCGGCGCTGTTCGACGGGCTCGACGACGACCCGGAGACGCGCAAGCTGGTCGCCGCCACCGTGGCCGCCGAGCTCTGCCAGCGGCTGCGCGCCGAGGGCGTCTCGGACTTCCACTTCTACACCTTGAATCGCGCCGAGCTGACGATCGGGCTCTGCCGCCTGCTCGGCATCCGCGCCAAGGCGCCCGTGCAGGCGCTGCACGCATCCGCCTGACTCGCCAGGAAAGGTCGCCGCCCAACCATGAGCAAGCTCCTCGAAGCGCTCCGCGAGCGCGTCCTCCTCTGCGACGGCGGCACCGGCAGCCGCGTGCAGGCGATGTCGCTCGACGTCGACAAGGACTACTGGGGCAAGGAGAACTGCACGGAGGTGCTCAACCTGTCGCGCCCGGACGCGGTGCTCGACATCCATGCCAGCTACCTCGCCGCCGGCTCCGACATCGTGCAGACCAACAGCTTCGGCGGCTCGCCGATCACGCTGGCCGAGTTCGAGCTGCAGGACCGCGCCTTCGAGATCAACAAGCGCTCCGGCGAGCTGGCGCAGGAGGCGATCGCCCGGTTCAAGGGCGACGGGCGCGAGCGCTTCGTGCTCGGCTCGGTCGGGCCGGGCACCCGGCTCCCCAGCCTCGGCCATATCGGCTACGACGCGCTGGAGGCGGCGCTGGCCGCGCAGTGCGACGGGCTGGTCGCCGGCGGCGTCGATGGCATCCTGATCGAGACCTGCCAGGACACGCTGCAGATCAAGGCGGCGGTCAACGGCGCCAAGGCGGCCCGCCTCAAGGCCGGCCGCGACGTGCCGATCTTCGTCCAGGTGACGGTCGAGACCACGGGCACGCTGCTCGTCGGGCCGGACATCGCCGCCGCGGCGACGGTCGTCAACGCGCTCGACGTGCCTCTCATTGGTCTGAACTGCGCCACCGGGCCGCAGGAGATGGCGCCGCACTTGCGCTGGCTCGCCGAGAACTGGCAGGGCCTGCTGTCCGTGCAGCCGAACGCCGGCCTGCCCGAGCTGGTCGACGGCCGCGCGCGCTATCCGCTGCAGCCGCAGGAGCTGGCGCGTTGGATCAACCGCTTCCTCGACGAGGACGGCCTCAACCTGATCGGCGGCTGCTGCGGCACGACGGACGAGCACATCGCCGCCCTCGACCTCATGCTGCGCGAGCGCGCGGGCAAGCCGGGAACCGCCGGCGCGCGCCCTGCGCCCAAGCCGCGGACGCCCGAATGGGTGCCCGGCGTCGCCTCGCTCTACGGCCACGTCGCCTACCGCCAGGAGAACGCCTATCTCTCGATCGGCGAGCGCTGCAACGCCAACGGCAGCAAGCGCTTCCGCGAGCTGCAGGAGGCCGGCGACTGGGACGGCTGCGTCGCCATGGGCGTCGAGCAGGTGAAGGAGGGCAGCCACACCATCGACGTCTGCACCGCCTTCGTCGGCCGCGACGAGGTCAAGGACATGACGGAGGTGCTCACCCGCATGCGCGGCTCCGTCAACGCGCCGCTGGTCATCGATTCGACCGAGCTGCCGGTCATCGAGGCCGCGCTCAAGCTCTACGGCGGCAAGCCGATCATCAACTCGATCAACTTCGAGGACGGCGAGGAGCCGGCGGCGAGGCGGCTGGAGCTGGCGCGCAAGTTCGGCTGCGGCGTCATCGCGCTGACGATCGAGGAGGAGGGCATGGCGAAGGACGCCGACCGCAAGGTCGCCGTCGCCAAGCGCCTCTACGACTTCGCCGTGAACAAGCACGGCCTGCCGCCGCAAGACCTGCTGTTCGACCCGCTGACCTTCACGATCTGCACCGGCAATGCCGACGACCGCCGGCTCGGCCTGGAGACGCTCGACGCCATCGAGCGCATCGCCAAGGAGCTGCCGCGGTGCCAGATCATGCTCGGGCTCTCCAACATCAGCTTCGGGCTCAACCCGGCGGCGCGCCACGTGCTGAACTCGGTGTTCCTCGACCATGCGGTCAAGCGCGGCATGACCGGGGCGATCGTGCACGTCTCGAAGATCATGCCGCTGCACAAGATCGCGCCCAGGGAGGTCGAGGTCGCGGAGGACCTGATCTTCGACCGGCAGCGGGAGGGCTACGACCCGCTGCAGGCCTTCATCGCGCTGTTCGAGGGCCGCAAGGCCGAGGCGACGAAGAAGCGCGCGCGCGCCGCCGACGTCGAGACGCGGCTCAAGGACCGCATCGTCGACGGCGACCGCCAGGGGCTCGACGCCGACCTGGCCGAGGCGCTGACGCGGCTCAAGCCGCTCGACATCATCAACACCCACCTGCTCGACGGCATGAAGGTCGTCGGCGAGCTGTTCGGCGCCGGCAAGATGCAGCTTCCCTTCGTGCTGCAGTCGGCCGAGACCATGAAGGCGGCCGTCGCCTATCTCGAGCCGCACATGGAGCGCGTCGAGGGCCAGGAGAAGGGCCGCATCGTGCTCGCCACGGTGAAGGGCGACGTGCACGACATCGGCAAGAACCTCGTCGACATCATCCTGACCAACAACGGCTACAAGGTGTTCAACCTCGGCATCAAGCAGCCGATCGAATCGATCCTGGCGGCGGTCAAGCAGCACAACGCGCACGCCGTCGGCATGAGCGGGCTCCTGGTCAAGTCCACCGTGGTGATGCGCGAGAACCTGCTGCGGCTGACGGACGAAGGCGTCCAGGTGCCGGTCATGCTCGGCGGCGCCGCCTTGACGCGCGCCTATGTCGAGGACGACTGCCGCCGCGCCTACGCCTGCGGCCGCGTCGCCTATGCCGGCGACGCGTTCGACGGCCTGTCGCTGATGGACAAGGTGATGGGCGGCCGCTTCGACGCCCATATCGAGGAGCGCCAGGCGGCCCGCCAAGGCAAGGCCGTCAACACCAAGAAGCAGCTTGGCCGCGCGGTCCAAGCCGACCAGCGCCCGGTCGATCTGGAGGAGACGCGCATCCGGCGCGAGGAGCTGGCCAAAGGCGTCGCCGTCCCGCAGCCGCCGTTCTGGGGCCCCCGCGTGCTGGCGCGCGTCCCGGTCGATGCCCTCGTGCCGTTCCTCAACGAGCGCATGCTCTACATGTTCCAGTGGGGCTACAAGAAGGACGGCCGCAGCCTCGAGGACTGGCTCGCCTGGGCGCGGCGCGAGCTGCGGCCCGTGCTCAAGCGCATGCTCGACGTCGCCAAGCAGCAGGACATCCTGGTGCCGCAGGCGGTCTACGGCTTCTGGCCGGCCAACGCCGAGGGCAACGACGTCATCCTGTTCGATCCCGCCGACCGCACGCGCCAGGTCGCCCGCTTCTCCCTGCCGCGCCAGGCGCGCGACGGCGGACTGTGCATCGCCGACTTCCTGCGCGACGTCCGCTCGGGCGAGCAGGACGTCATCGGGCTGCAGGTCGTCACCGTCGGGCAGCGGGCGTCGGAGGTTGCGCGCGAGTGGTTCGCCGAGAACCGCTACCAGGACTACCTCTACCTGCATGGGCTCGGCGTCGAGCTGGCCGAGGCGCTGGCGGAGTACGTGCACAAGCGCATCCGCGCCGAGCTCGGCTTCAGCCACGAGGACGCGCGC
>JAEULF010000480.1 GCA_016793965.1 Alphaproteobacteria bacterium
TCGCCGACCTGCGCGCCGACCGCCAGCACGGGGTTCAAGGCCGTCATCGGCTCCAGGAAGATCATCGCCATGCGGTCGCCGCGCAGGTCGCGCATCGCCGCCTCGGGCAGCGCCAGCAGGTCGCGGCCCTGGAAGGCGACGCTGCCGCCGGCGATCGCGCCGGCCGGCCGCGCCACAAGCCGCATGATCGAGAGCGCGGTGACGCTCTTGCCGCAGCCCGATTCGCCGACGATCCCCAGCACCTCGCCGGCGGCCAGCGCGAAGCTGACGCCGTCCACCGCATTGAACGCGCTGCCGTCGGTCGCGAAGCGGGTGACGAGGTCGCGCACCTCCAGCAGCGGCGGCGCGGGCGGGGGCGCGTCGGAGATGGCGGCGACCGTCATGGCGCGAGCATGCGGCGACCGGCGCCGCGGCGCAACGGCACCATTTCGACGCTTGCCCATCCTTCGAGACGCGGGCCTGCGGCCCGCTCCTCGGGATGAGTCAGGGAAGTTCCACCGTCCTCATCCTGAGGAGGCCGCGCAGCGGCCGTCTCGAAGGATGGGCAAGCGACGGGACAGGGCCGATGGCGCAGCCAGCCCGGCGGCGTTGCCGATGCCGCGGCGAACCACTACGGTCGCCGCGGAGATGCCATCGGCGAGGGTCAGATGCTGCGCTGGCTGGGACGGAACCTGTCGATCTTCGTCGGCCTCGCCGCCGTCGGCGGCTTACTGGTCCTGCGCGCGTCCGACCCGCAATTCCTCGCGCATCTGCGCCTGCTCGCTTTCGACAGCTACCAGCGGATCCAGCCGCGCGCCCACGAGGACGCGCCGGTCGTCATCGTCGACATCGACGATGCCAGCCTGGAGAAGCTGGGCCAGTGGCCCTTGCCGCGCACAATCCTCGCGGCGCTCGTCGACCGCCTGATGCGGCTGCAGGCGGCGACGATCGGCATCGATGTCCTGCTGGCGGAGCCGGATCGGACGTCTCCCGCCGAGATCCTGCGCGCTTGGGGCGCCAGCTTGCGAGCGGCGCCCGACCTCGCTGCCTTCCACCGGACGCTCGATGCGGTTCCCGATCCCGACCGCGTGCTGGCTGCGGTCATCGGCCGACCGGACGCGAAAGTCGTCACCGGTTTCGCGCTCGGCGTGGACGTGATGCCGCGCGTGCCCGTCGTGAAGGCTGAGTTCGCGACGGCCGGCGACGCACTGCAGCGCTTCGCTTGGCGGTTCGCGGGTGCGGTCGCCAGCTTGACCGCGTTCGAGAGCGCCGCGAAGGGCAACGGCGCTCTCAACGTCATCATCGACTACGATACGATCCTGCGGCGCGTTCCGCTCGTGTTGTCGCTGGATCGGGGAGGCGGCTCGACCGGACCGACGCTCTACCCGTCGCTGGTCGCCGAGGCGCTGCGGGTCGCCCAGGGAGCCAGGACGCTCATCGTCAGGTCATCCGGCGCCCGCGGCGAAGCGTCGCTTGGCGAGAGCACGGGGATGGTCTCGATCAAGATCGGTCGCTACGAGATCCCGGTTACAGCCCGCGGCGAGATATGGGTCCACTACGCCCGGCCTCGCGCCGATCGCTACGTTCCTGCGTGGCAAGTTCTTGACGGCGGCGTCCCTCCGGCGAGGATCGCTGGAAAGGTCGTGCTCATCGGTACCTCTGCGATAGGCGTGCGCGACATCAGGGCGACGCCGCTGCGACCCGACATGCCCGGTGTCGAGGTGCATGCGCAGGCGCTGGAGCAGGTTCTCACCGGCGCCTTCCTGACCCGTCCGGATTGGATCTACGGGCTTGAAGTGCTCGTTCTCGCGCTCTCCGGCCTTGTCGTCGTCGTCCTGCTGCGGCTCGCCGGCCCGCGCCTCGGTGCCGTCGTCGTCATCGGCGCGATCGCCGCATCGGCGGGCGCGTCGTGGTACTGCTTCAGCGTGCAGCGCCTGCTGCTCGATCCCGTCTATCCAGCGCTGCTGCCGATCGTGCTGTATCTGTGCATGAGCACGCTCTCGACCGCCCGTCGCTAGCGATCGCCCGCAAGGACCCCCATGGCCGCCCGATCTGCCGAGACGCCCGCCGCCACCCCCGCGCTCTACGCCGAGCTCTACGATTTCCTCTCCGCGCCGATCAGCCGCACGGATTGCGGGCGCAAATGCGCGCCCTTGAACGGCGGCGAGCCGGTCTGCTGCTCGACCGGCAACGCCATCCCGATCGCGCACAAGGCGGAGTTCGCGCTTCTGAAGGAGCGCACCGACCTCTGGCACCGCTTCAGGCCGTTCGACGCGACGTCCAAGAAGATCGTCGGCGAGCTGGCGCACGCCTATTGCGCCATCGAGTGCAAGGGCGTCGCCCATTGCGAGCGCGACAACCGCACGCTGGCCTGCCGCGCCTTCCCCTTCGTGCCCTACGTGGACCGCGCGGGCGCCTTTCTCGGCTTCACTTATTTCTGGGAGTTCGAGGCGACCTGCTGGGTGATCTCGAACCTGACGATCGTCGACAGGCGCTTCCTGAAGGAGCTGGTCGCCGCCTTCGAGCACCTGTTCGCCGCCGACCCGAGCGAGCGCGAGGCCTGCCGCGAGCACGTCGCCAGCATGCGCCGGATCTTCACGCGCCAGCGCCGTGCGGTGCCGGTGATCGGCCTGGACGGCGCGCTGCTGCGGGCGCTGCCGCGCACGGGCAAGCTCGTCCCCGCCAGGCCCACGGACTTCGAGAAGCACGGTCCCTACCGCTCGGAGACCGCCTACAAGCGCGCGGTCAAGGAGGCCGGCGGCACGCTGCCGCCGGCGCCGGCGGGAGGCTACCTGGCGCCGTGAAGGGAAGCGCGTCGCAGCGAAGGGAGGTCCCGTGATCGCTTTCTGGATCAGCCTTCTGGTCATCCTGCTCCTGAGCGGGCTGCTGCTCTACGTCCGCCACAAATGGGTCGAGCTCCGGCGCGCCGACTTCGTCCGCCAGATGCCCTTTCCGGTCGGGCTGCTGGAGCGCCTGGAGAAGCGGCGCCCGGGGTTGACGCGCAAGGACACCGCGCTCGTGTCGCGGGCGCTGCGCCAGTTCTTCCTCGCGCACCTGCGGAGCGGCCGCCGGTTCGTGTCGATGCCGTCCCAGGTCGTCGACGACCTTTGGCACGAGTTCATCCTCTACACGCGCGACTACCAGCGCTTCTGCAAGCACGCTTTCGGGCAGTTCCTGCACCACACGCCGGCCGTCGCCCTGGGCAAGGAGCACCATTCGAACGAAGGGTTGCGGCGGGTTTGGTGGTACGCCTGCCGCGAAGACAACATCAACCCGCGCCACCCGTCGCGCCTGCCGCTCCTGTTCGCCATCGACGCCAAGCTCAAGATCCAAGACGGGTTCTTCTATCTCGCGCGGTGCGAGAAGCTGCGGGACCGGGACGGGGGCGGCGGCCACTGCGGCGGCGATTTCTCCAGTACTTCCTTCGACGGCACCACCGACGGCTTCGGCGATGACTTTGGCGTCGGCGATGGCGACGGCAGCGGCGGCGGCGATGGATGCGGCGGGGGCGGCTGCGGCGGTTGACAAGCGGGATGCCGGACATGACCTCGCCGGCGGATCGAGCCAGGATCTCGCCATGAGCGAGACCATCGCCGAAGTGACGTTCGAGCCTCTTAAGCGCATCCAGGCCGATGTCTCGGAGATGCGCCGGGACTACCGAGACTTGCGCGATCGCGTCGCCTCGGTCGAGGGGCATGGAGCGTCGCTGCGCAGCGACCAGGCGCGCCTTGCCGCCGACCTGGCACGGCTCGCCACCGGCCAGGATCGCATCGCCGATCGGCTTGACCGCGTCGAGCGGCGGCTGGGGCTTGCGCCGGCTCTTTGACTCCTGGCGAGATCGCCCGCGACTGTCCCGCCCCGACCCTCCCCACGCTGACGCGCGGCGAGGAGGAAGCACGGCGCCTCTTCCCCCTCCCCGTGCGGAGCATGGGGAGGGTCGGGGTGGGGCCCTGCTTCGGCAAGGCGGCCAGAGCGAAACCTTGCCGTGTCATCGAACCGGAGCGCCCCCCATGCACCGCACCGCCCGCACCGCCACGCTCGACATCGCCTATCTGGAGAGCGGCCCGGCCGGCGGCGCGCCCGTCGTCCTGCTGCATGGCTGGCCGTCGGACGTGCACGACTGGGACAGGGTGGCGCCGGTCCTCGCCGCCGACGGCTTCCGCGTCATCATGCCCTGGCTGCGCGGCACCGGGCCGACGCGGTTCCTGTCGGAGGCGACGCCGCGCTCGGGGCAGCAGGCGGCGCTCGGCGCCGATTTGCGCGACCTGATGGACGCGCTGGCGATCAAGCAGGCGATCCTCGCGGGCTACGACTGGGGCGGGCGGGCGGCGTGCATCGTCGCGGCGCTCTGGCCGGAGCGCGTGCGCGGGCTGGTCTCGATCACCGGCTACAACATCCAGGACATCGCGCGCGCCAACCGCCCGGCCGACGCGGCGCAGGAGGTGCGCTACTGGTACCAGTGGTACCTGCACACCGAGCGCGGCCGCGCCGGCTTCGAGCGCAACCGCCGCGCCCTGGTCGAGCATCTCTGGCGGCTCTGGTCGCCCAATTGGGCCTTCGACGCGGCGACGCTCGACGCCACCATGGCCAGCCTGGAGAACCCGGATTTCGTCGACGTGACCGTGCAGTCCTACCGCCACCGCTACGGCAACGCGCCGGGCGATCCCGCGCTCGACGCGATCGAGCGGCAGCTTGCCGCCCAGCCGACGATCGCCGTGCCGACCATCGCGCCGCACGGCGCCTGCGACGGCGTCACCCCGCCGGAGCTGTCGGAGGGCGCTGCCAAGCGCTTCAGCGGGCGCTTCGAGCGCCGCGTCGTGCCGATCGCCGGCCATTTCCTGCCGCGCGAGACGCCGGGCGTCGTCATCCAGGCCGTGCGCGACCTCGCGCGCTGAGGGCGCGCGGCCGGCGCGCTGTCGCCGCCGCGTCACGCGGCCATGCTATTCCAGGCGTATCGAGGCCTCGACGGACGCTCGCCATGTTCGCACGCCTATGCGCCGCTGCGCTCGCGCTGTCGCTGCTGCTCGCCGCCGGACCGGGCGGGGCGCAGGTCGCGCAGAAGCCGCTCGTGCGCATCGCCTTCGGATCTTGCGCCGATCAGACCTTGCCGCAGCCGATCTGGGACGCCGTTCTCGCCTACCGGCCGCAGCTCTTCATCTTCGGCGGCGACAACGTCTATGGCGACGTGACCACGGCGGACCTGCGGGACCTGCGCACGGCCTATGCGACGGCGCGCATCGTGCCGGGCATGGCCCGGCTGCGGCAATCGGTTCCGCATCTCGCCGTCTGGGACGATCACGACTACGGCGTCAACGACGGCGGGGGCGAGGTCCGCTTCAAGGCCGAGTCGAAGGCGCTGTTCATGGATTTCTGGGAGCTGGCCGCCGACGATCCGCGCCGCAGCCGCGATGGCCTCTACCATGCCGTGACCATCGGGCCGCCGGGCAAGCGCGTGCAGGTGATCCTGCTCGACACGCGCTGGTTCCGCTCGCCGCTGAAGCCGACCGACCAGCGCGATGCGCCGGGCAAGGAGCGCTACCTGCCGGACCCGGATCCGGCGAAGACCATGCTCGGGTCGGCGCAATGGGCCTGGCTCGAGGAGCGGCTGCGCGAGCCCGCGGAGCTGCGCCTCGTCGTCTCGTCGATCCAGGTGGTCGCCGAGGGCCATGGCTTCGAGCGCTGGGGCAACCTGCCGGCCGAACGGCAGCGACTTCTCGACCTGATCCGGCGCACCGAGGCGGCAGGCGTCGTGCTGCTGTCCGGCGACCGGCACCTCGCGGCGCTCTATCGCGAGTCCGCCGGAACGCCCTATCCGCTCGTCGAGATCACGTCGAGCAGCCTCAACCGCCCCTATCACGGCTCGCGCGAGCCGGGGCCCAACCGCTTGGGCGGCGTGTACGGCGACACCAATTTCGGCACCGTCGACATCGACTGGTGGGAGGGCACGGTGACGCTCGCCGTGCGCGACGAGGCAGGGCAGGCCGTGCGGCGGACGGCCGTCAGGCTGGAAGAGCTGCGCCCGCGCTAAGGCCGGCTGCGGCCTCAGGCATCGCCCGAGCCGGGCGCGCGGGTCGCCCAGATGAGGCCGATGAACGCCGCCTTGGCGTGCGGCAGGATCAGCACCGACAGCGCCAGCGCCAGGCTCGGCCAGACCAGCATGCCGATCCAGGCGGCCCAGAGGTCGCGCGATTCGACGGCGAGCAGCAGCGGCACGACGATGTGGCCGACGATCAGGATGGTCGCCCAGGGCGGCGCGTCGTCGGCGCGGATCCGGCCCAAATCCTCGCCGCAGGCGCTGCAGCGATCGACCTGGCGCAGGAACGAGCGGAACAGCTTGCCCTCGCCGCAGGAGGGGCAGCGCCCGCGCATGGTGCGGCCGATCGACGTCCAGAGGGCGCGCGGCGCGCGGTCATGGCCGGAATGGATGTCGCGCATGGGCTCCTCGCAAGCGGCGGCGACGCGGACCTGTCGCCGCCCGTATGTGGACCGCGTCGGCGGCGCCGACCAGCCTGCGCGCCGCATGGCCGATGCGCGCGGGGATGGGCCGCGGGCAACAAGAGGGAGGAAGCGACAGCGCGAGCAGCCGGCGTCAGCCAGACCGCGCGAGGGACGAGCCCGGCCATGGGACGAGTGTTCAGCGGCGCGCTAGATCGAGGATGGTGCCCAGGGGCGGATTTGAACCACCGACACTGCGATTTTCAGTCGCATGCTCTACCAACTGAGCTACCTGGGCGCTCCAGGCCCGGCAACGGGCCGGGCACGGTAAAGAGACGCGCCTTATAGGCGAAGGGCGGCCAGGGGACAAGCGCCGGATTCGGGCGCCGGATTCGGGTGCCAGATTCGGGGCGCGGATCGCGGGCCCGGATTCCCGGACCGGCCGCCTCACTCCTCCTCGTCGGGCTTGCGCGCCGCCGGCATGCCGCCGTCGGGGTCGGCATCGGTCTCGGCCGGGATGCTGTAGCCGCCGCCGAGCCAGCGGCCGAGATCCACATCGGCGCAGCGCTTGGAGCAGAACGGGCGGAACAGCGGCTCGGCCGGGCGGGCGCGGCAGATCGGGCATTTGGCGACGCTGGCGCTCATCGGTCGGCCCGCTTGCTGCGCTCGCGCATCCTCGCCTCCCAGCGCTCGG
>JAEULF010000010.1 GCA_016793965.1 Alphaproteobacteria bacterium
GCCCTTGTGGTCGGGCGGAGGCATGCGACGGCAGGACCGCGGCGGAATGGAGTCAACTTTGGCGCCGATTGCGGCGGGATCGGGGCAGCGATGCCGCAATCGCGGCGATCGGCGACGCGGCGCTTGGCGGCTCAGACCGTCTCGCCGCGCCGGCGGGTGCGCGTCAGCCGGGCGGAGCGGTTCTGCGCCGCGGCGTCGGCAGCGCCCGCCGCAGGCGGCGGCGCTGCAGCTTCGGCCGGACCTTCGCCGCCGATCGAGCGGCGCAGCGTCGTCAGCAGCTGCTCGGCGCGCTGGCGCATCGGGTCGGGCGGTGCCGCCGGCCCGCCGGGCGCCGCCTGGACGGCCTGCTGCGTGACGGTGTCGCGCGTCGCCTTGACCCGTGCTTCGCGCCGTGCCCGCATCTCCGCCTTGAGGGCGGCGAGCGCGCGCTTCTCCGCTTCCTCGGCCGGCTGCTGCGCGCCAGCGTCGGACTGCGGCGGCGACTTGGCCGGCGCTTGCGGCGCCAACGCCTGCGGCGGCATCGCTGCGGCCGGGGCTGCCGGCGGCGGCGCCTTGGGCTGCGCCGGCTGCGGTTGCGGCTGCGGCGTCGTGAGCGTGATGCGCTGCGGCGGCGCATTGCCGAGGCCGCGCACGGTCGCGGTCAGCGTTGGCGCCGGAGCCGGCGTTGGGGCCGGCGCCAGGCGCGGCGCCGCGGCTGGCGCCGGTGCGGCGACGGCAGGGCGAGCCGCCGCCGGCGCGATGCCGGCGAGCGCCGGCGCCTGCGCGGCGCGCGGCGCTTGCAACAGCGCCGGGACCGGCGACGGGGCGGCCACGCTGCCATCGGCCTCCGCCTTGATCTTCTCCAGCTCCGAGCGAATGCGGTCGACGAAGGGACGCGCCAGCTTGCGCCGCTTCTCCTTCGCCGCCTCCTGCTTCTTGGCGATGACCTCCGGGTCGGTCTTCACCATCCGGTCGGTCCAGGCATTGGTGAGCCAGCGACTCTGCTCGCTCTCCTGCGGCGTCATCGACACCTTCGCCTCGGCAAGCTGGCGCGTCACCGTGCGCTGCTGCTCAGGCGTCAGGCTGTCGCTGCGCTCGGCCGCGAGCTTCATCCACAGGAAGGCCTGCACGGGATCGCGCGGCACGCCGCGGCCCTTGAGGTACATCCGGCCGAGCCGGAACTGCGCCCGCGTATCGCCGCGCTCGGCGGCGCGCCTGTACCACGTCGCCGCCTCGGCGCGGTCGCGATCGACGCCGAGGCCGTGGTCGAACATCGCGCCGATGTTGATGGTGGCCGCGTCATGCGCCTTGTCGGCGGCCTTGCGCAACCAGTCCAACGCCTGCGCGTAGTCGCGCTCGGTGCCGCCGCAATAGCCGCTGAGATAGGCCTCGCCGACCTCCGCCTCGGCATCGGTGAGGCCGTGCGTCGCGGCGTGCAGCAGCCAGAGGAAGGCGACATGCTGCGCCTGGGGCACGCCGAGCCCGGCGCGGAACAGGTGCGACAGGTAGTACTGGGCGACGGGATCGCCGGTCTCCGCCTTCAGCCACAGCGGCCCCGCGGCGCTGCGCCAGTCCTTGCGCCGGAGCGCGCCGAACGCCTCGTCGAGGGTCTCCGGCACCGTCTGGCCGCGCAGCTGCAGCCTCGCCTGCGACACGCGCATCGCTTGCCAGTCGCGCGTCAGCCGCCGCCAGAGGCTGCGGGCGCCGCGGGCGAGCCAGCCGACCGCTACGACGCAGACCACTGCCGCGACGATCTGCAGGAAGATGAATCCCTCGCCGACGGGGTTGCCGAGCAGCCCAAGCAGGAAGAGGGCGATCAGGATGCCGATCGCGACGGCATCGCGGACGCGGTTCATGGTCGGCCCCATCTCTGCGGCGGCGCTCAGGCACGCATCGCTGCCGCTGCGGCACGTCGCATTTAGCGATCATCAACCTTAACGCATGGTGAAACGCCGCGCAGGGCCGGAAGTCCCCGGGGGACGGCGGCGGCGGCGCGCCGTGCCTTCCCGCCGCCGGAATCTGGACTTGGGCAAGGGCATTGGCCATGATGGCGCGGAGTCCCGCGCCGTTCGCGCCAGCCGCGAGCAGGCGCTGCCCAAGATCCGCAATCCGGTCAGCCCGGCTCCGCCATAGGGAGAGTCCCGTGTCCATCGGTCACGACAGCCTGAAGACCCGCCGCACGCTCAAGGTCGGCAGCAAGAGCTACGAGTACTACTCGATCGAGGCGGCGCAGGCGGCCATCGGCGACGTGGCGCGGCTGCCCTTCTCCATGAAGGTGCTGCTGGAGAACCTGCTGCGCTGGGAGGACGGGCGCAGCGTCAAAGCCGATGACGTCAGGGCGATCGCGCAGTGGCTGAAGGACAAGCGGTCGGACCGCGAGATCGCCTACCGTCCGGCGCGCGTACTGATGCAGGACTTCACCGGCGTGCCGGCGGTGGTCGACCTGGCGGCGATGCGCGACGCCATCGTCAAGCTCGGCGGCAAGGCCGACAAGATCAACCCGCTCTGCCCGGTTGACCTGGTGATCGACCACTCCGTCATCATCGACCATTTCGGCTCGAAGGAAGCGTTCGACAAGAACGTCGACCTGGAGTTCCAGCGCAACGGCGAGCGCTACGCCTTCCTGCGCTGGGGCCAGAAGGCCTTCGACAACTTCCGCGTCGTGCCGCCGGGCACCGGCATCTGCCACCAGGTCAACCTGGAATACCTGTCGCAGGTCGTTTGGACCCGGGACGAGGACGGCAAGACCTTCGCCTACCCGGATACGCTGGTCGGCACGGACAGCCACACGACCATGGTCAACGGCCTGGCCGTGCTGGGCTGGGGCGTCGGCGGCATCGAGGCCGAGGCGGCGATGCTCGGCCAGCCGGTCTCCATGCTGATCCCCGAGGTCATCGGCATGAAGCTGATCGGCAAGCTCAAGGAGGGCGCCACGGCGACCGACCTCGTGCTGACCGTCACGCAGATGCTGCGCAAGAAGGGCGTGGTCAACAAGTTCGTCGAGTTCTTCGGCCCCGGCCTCGCCGATCTGCCGCTCGCCGACCGCGCGACCATCGCCAACATGGCGCCGGAGTACGGCGCCACCTGCGGTTTCTTCCCGATCGACGCGGAGACCATCCGCTACCTCGAGTTCTCCGGCCGTGACGCCGACCGCATCAAGCTGGTCGAGGCCTATGCCAAGGCCCAGGGCATGTGGCGCGACGCCAAGACGCCGGACCCCGTCTTCACCGACACGCTGGAGCTCGACCTGGGATCGGTCGAGCCGAGCCTCGCGGGCCCGAAGCGGCCGCAGGACCGCGTGGCGCTGACAAAGGTGGCGCCGGAGTTCAAGAAGGCGCTGGAGGCCGACGTCGCCGCGTCGAAGAAGGGCGGCAAGATCGACGGCAAGGTCCAGGTCGCCGGCACGAACTACGCCGTGAGCCAGGGCGACGTGATGATCGCCGCCATCACCTCCTGCACCAACACCTCGAACCCGAGCGTGCTGGTGGCGGCCGGCCTCGTCGCGCGCAACGCGGTGAAGAAGGGGCTCAAGGTGAAGCCCTGGGTGAAGACCTCGCTCGCCCCGGGCTCGCAGGTCGTCTCCGACTACCTCGACGCCGCCGGCCTGCAGAAGGACCTCGACGCGCTCGGCTTCAACGTCGTCGGCTACGGCTGCACGACCTGCATCGGCAACTCCGGCCCGCTCGCCGACCCGATCGTCAAGGCGATCGAGCAGGGCGACCTGTTCGTCGCCGCCGTGCTCTCCGGCAACCGCAACTTCGAGGGCCGCGTCAGCCCGCAGACCAAGGCGAACTACCTGGCCTCGCCGCCGCTCGTCGTCGCCTATGCCATCGCCGGCAACATGACGGTCGATCTGACGAAGGACGCGCTCGG
>JAEULF010000024.1 GCA_016793965.1 Alphaproteobacteria bacterium
AAACGATGAACGGCGACGCTCGCGCCTGCCGTTGCCCGGTGGTATAGTCCGCGCCGCCCGTCAGTGCGGCCCGCTTCAGGAGAGAAGGTCAACGATGAGCGAAGGGAAGTATCGCCTGGTGACGCGCAGCGATTTCGACGGTCTCGTCTGCGCTGCCCTGTTCCGTGAGCTAGGCATGGTGGACGAGATCAAGTTCGTCCATCCGAAGGACATGCAGGACGGCAAGATCGAGGTCACCAATCGCGACATCACCGCGAACCTGCCTTTCGTCCCCGGCGCCTATATGGTCTTTGACCACCATTCGAGCGAAGCGAACCGGATCAAGGATCGCGGCTCGAACTACGTCAACGATCCGAAGGCGCCGTCGGCTGCCCGCGTGGTTTTCAACCACTTCGGCGGGGCCAATCGGTTCAAGAAGGTCAGCGAGCTGATGATGCGCGCGGTCGACAAGGCCGACAGCGCTCAGTTCACGGAAAAGGACATCCTGGAGCCTGAGGGCTGGGAGCTGCTGTCCTTCATCATGGACAGCCGCACGGGCCTCGGACGCTTCAAGACGTTCCGTGTCTCGAATTACACGCTGATGATGGACCTGGTCGACCATCTGCTGACGCGGCCGGTGGAGGAGATCCTGTCCCTGCCGGACGTCAAGGAGCGCGCCGACCTCTATCGTGACCACCAGATCAAGTTCAAGGAGCAGGTCAAGCGCTGCTCCGAGGTGCACGGCAACCTGGTCGTGTTCGACGTGCGCAAGGAAGAGATCATCTACGCGGGCAACCGCTTCGTGATCTACGGCATGTTCCCGACCTGCAACATCTCGATCAACGTGATCTGGGGCCTGCAGAAGCAGAACGTCGTCTTCGCGGTCGGCAAGTCGATCGTGAACCGGACATCCAAGACCAATGTCGGCGAGCTCTGCTTGAAGTACGGCGGCGGCGGCCATGTCGCGGCCGGAACCTGCCAGGTCGAGACGGCCCGCGCCGATCGCGTCCTCAAGGAGCTGACGGCCCAGATCAACAAGGACGGTTGAATCGTCCCTGCATGTCTGTCGGCGGCGCCCTCGCATCGAGCATGCTCGAGAAGCCAGGGCGCCGTCGCTTTCTTGGCCCTGCCCTGTCCAGCCGCATCGCTGCCGATCGGCCTCGAACACCTAACGAAAATTAACCCTCTCATGCGATAGTCCTCCGCCCGACACTGCGCCCCGCCAGCGCATGCGGCCGGAGAAAGCTCGATGATCTTCCGCAACCCTTTCTCGACGCCACGTGGTCCCGGCGAACGGGAGAAGCCCGCGGCTGAGACGGAGTCCGCCGATCTCGACGACGGTCTCGAATCGGACGCCGACAGGCAGCCCCACCCCGCCGATGCCGCCCAGGATGCCGGCGAGGCCTTGCGCGAGGCCGCAAGCGCCGAGCGCGCCGACCCCGAGCGCCTGGCTAAGGCCGCCGCGAACGCCGCAGCAGCCCTGAACGGGAACGCCGACGAGAAGTACATCCCGAAGAAGGTCACGGCCGCCGCGATGACGGCGGACGAGCTGAATGCCACCCAGATCGTCATCCGCGACGAGCTGTTCCAGCATTTCCTGCCGCGCTTCGACGACAAGCCGTCCATCTGCGTCGCCTTCGCCCTGATGACAGCGGCGGCGAAGATGATGGAGTCGCACAACGGGCCCGAGTTCGCAGCCATCGCCATGGAGCGGACCGCGGGCGGCGTGCGCAGCGGCCTGATCCAAGCCCAGGCAGCGCTTCGCATCCGCCTCGAGGAGCGGGTCGAGGAGCAGAAGCGCCGGCTGCCGCCGGCCAGCTACGTTGCATTGCCTCCGCCCACGCCGGGCGAGACGATCAGCCTGCCGCCGCCCTCGTCTCCCGCCGAGGCCGGCTCTGCCAAGGCGGAGCCGCAGGTCATCGACGTCAAGGCCGAAGAGGTCAAGGACGCCCCGGATCGGGAGAAGGACGACCGACGTCCCGTCGCGCGGCGCGTCAACGCGCGCGCGCTGGAGAAAGCGGAGCACGCGGCAAAGCAGCGCGAGCGCGAGGCGTTGGCCCGCTCGCAGGCGCTGGCGGACAAGACGCCGGTCGCCCCCCCGGTGCCGCCGCCTGCGCCCCCGACGGCGCAGCAGGAGCGAACGCCGCCGGTTCCTCCCGCGCCGCCGCAATACGCGCAGCCGCCATCGATGCCGGCGCAGCCGGGATATGGGCCCGCAGAGCTGCCGCCGAGCTATCGCCCCAATGCCTATCCTGCCGCAGCGCAGGCAACGCCGCCGCAGCCTGGCTGGGGCCCGCCACAGCCCTATCCGCAGCAGCCCTACCAGCAACCCTATCCTTACCAGGGCCAGCCGCAGATGCCGGGATATCCCCCGGCGCCTCAAGCCGCCGCGCCCCAGGCGCCCTACGCGGCGCCGAGCAGCTATGGGCCCCAAGGCTACGCGGCGCCGCCGCAGCATCCGGGCTACCCGCCGCCGCAGCCGCCGGCCTATCCGCCGCAGCAGAGCTATGGCGCGCAGCCAGGCGCCGCACCGCCGGGCATGCAGCATCCCGGCTATGGCGCACCACCGCAGTCCTTCGGACCGCCGCCAGGTTTCCCTGTCGCTCCGCCAGCTCCGTCCGCGCCGCCGCGTCAAGCCGGCGGGTGGACCGCGCGCCCGATGGGTGCGCCGCCGCCCCGATTCAGCGCGCCGCCGGCTCAGTCGCCAGCCCCGCAGGAGCAGCCGCCCGGGCAGACGCGGACCGGCCCGCTTGGCTACGCGCCGATCGGACCCGTGCCGCCTGCGCCGCCGCCGCCGCAGGCGCGCGCCAGCGGGCCGGTGATGGGCGCCGGCCCGTTCCCAGGCATGATGCCGCCGGCAAGCCCGATGCAACCGCCGCAGATCGCTGCACGGCCGAGTACCGACGCGTTCTACGACCAGACAGAGCTTGCCGCGCTCGCGGCCATGGGGCTCGGCGATCCCGGCGCCGGAGGGCAATCCGATGGCATGAACGGCGATCCGGGCGCCTTTGGTGCGGGACAGCCGCTACCCTGGGACGCGCAGCAGCAGTGGGCGCCCGGACCTGGCGGCGGCTTGAGCGGGCCGCAGCTCGCCGGGCATAGCGGTGCGCCGCCGCAACCGACCAAGGCGGGAGCCCCGCCTCCGTCCGGCCTTCCTTCCGGCACGCCGCCGGCCGGCCGCGGCCTCGGCGGCCCTGTCCAGCAGTCGCCCGCAGCGCCGACGTCCATGGACATGGGAACGCTCGAGCGCCTGCAGCACGACCGGGAGGTCGAGCGCATGCATCGCGCCGAGTCTCGTCCGACCGGCTCTTCGGAGGTGCGCCCGCATGCCCCTGAAGTGCCGGAGGGCATGGCGCAGATGGTCGATCTCAACGCGCTCGAGGAGCAGATGAAGCGGCAGATCGCGGAGAAGCGCGCCGCTGCCCTGGCGCGGACCACCGGCCGGTTCACCAACACCGGCGGAGCCTGACACCATGGCGGCGGCCGGGAGCGCCGCTTCACGCAAGGGCCTCGGCCGCGCGAAGGCTTGGCGGCACGTGGCCCTGGCGACGTCGATCGCGCTCGCGGGCCTGCCCGCTGCCGCACAGGAGAGCGGATCGACGGCGCGATCCGAAGCGGGGCGCGCCGCCCTTGAAGCAGGGTCGAAGGCCTTCGCAGGCGGCAAGTCAGGCCACGAGCTGGTCGGCCAGACGGTGTCGGGCCCGGCGAGCGTGCTCGATGGCAACCAGCTGGTGATCAACGGCCAGCCGATCTTCCTCGAGGGGATCGACGCGCCGGAGCCGAACCAGACCTGTCTCGACCGCGAGCGGCGACGCTATCCCTGCGGCGAGCGATCGATCGACGCACTGAGAAATCTCATCCGAGGCGGCGAAGTCTCATGCAAGATCGTTGCCCAGGACAAGTTCCGCGGCGCGGTCGGCACCTGCGCCGCAGGCGGGGGCGATCTCGGCCAGGAGATGGTCCGCCGAGGGCATGCCGTCCCCTACGGGCCTGCCGGCAGCCGTTTCGTCGAAGACCAGAAGCTCGCGAAGAAGCAGAAGCGCGGCATCTGGGCCGGCGAGTTCCAGCTACCGACGCTTTGGCGCCGCGCCTACGGCAACCAGCCGCGCACCTTCGCGGGCCAAGGGCTGTGCTTGATCAAGGGCGCCGTCGAGGCCGACGGCACCAAGCGCTACTACCGGCCGAAGGAAGTCGGCTACGACCGCGTCATCGTCGATTTCGACAAGGGCGAGCGCTTCTTCTGCTCGGTCGCCGAAGCCTGGGACAACGGCTGGCGCCAACCCGGCCCGACATGCGCCGTCAAGGCCAAGGTCTTGCCGGACGGCAAGAAGCGCTACTTCCTGCCCGGAGATCCGGAATGGGAAGGCACCAAGGTCAACTACCCCAAGGGCGACCGTTGGTATTGCCATGTCGGCGACGCGGTGGAAGCCGGCTTCCGGCGGTGCCTGATCAAGGGCAAGCGCCAGCCCAACGGCAAGAAGCTCTACTTCCAGGCTGACCACCCGAAGTACAAGGAAGTCCGCGTCGATCCGGGCGGCGGCGATCGGTTCTTCTGCTTCATCCAGGATGCGGAGCGCGCCGGATTCAGGCTGGCGCCCCGTTAAGGGGGTCTTTCACGGTTAGCGCTACCGTCGGCCGTAAGCGCGTCGTTCACTCTCTTCCGCCATAAGCATTCCGGCATACTTTATTGCCTACACCGACTGGTGCAAAAAGCCGTCCTATGACAGCAAAGCAACGTGCCGTTCCCCTGTCCTCGAAGAAGGCAGCAGCAGCAATGACCGATTCAGCGGCTGCGCCCGCGCGCCCGGAAGCCACTCCAGCGGCGGGCCGCACGCAGAACGAGCTTCCGTCCGGCACCAATATCACGCAGATCAGGGAGATCCTGTTCGGCCAGACGCAGCGCGAGAACGAAGGGCGTTTTCGCCGCGTCGAGGAGAACATCTCGCGCTTGCGCGACGAGCTGATGGAGCGGCTCGACCTGATGCACGCGCAGATCGACCGGGAGATCCAGGCCGCCAAGAGCGAATCGACCCAGATGGGCCTGCAGTTCGCCGAGCGCGTCAAGGCGCTGGAGGACCACCTGCGCGGCGAGGTCAAGTCCAACGCCAAGTTCCTCCAAGGCAACCTAGACGCCATGCGTCTCGACCTGGAGAACGCCGTGCGCGGCCTGAGCAACAGCAAGACCGGACGCAGCGACTTGGCCGACTACCTGATCGAGGTCGGGCTGCGCCTGAAGGGCGAGCCGACGCTGAACGCGCTCGACGAGCAGCTGAAGGCGCTGGTCGCCCCCGCCGACCCGGCCGCGGGCGGCGGCAATGGCAAGCGCTGACGCGACCGCAGCCACCGATCCCTCGGCCGACGCGGACGCGCTCAAGCAGCTGCTTCTCGGCGGCGAGCTCTCGACGCTCGACAGGGTCTCCGCGATCGTCGCCTCGCTCGAGGACCGGGTCGGCGACGATCGGGCGATGCACGACGCGATCCTTCCGGTGATCGCCGAGGTTCTGCGCGACGCCGGCGCGCGCGATCACGAGAGACTGGCCGCAGCGCTCTCGCCTCTGATCGTCGCCAGCCTGCGGATCGAGATCCGCAACTCGCGCGACATGATGGTCGACGCGCTCTATCCGCTCACCGGCCGGCTGGTCGCTGCTGCCGTGCGGAACGCCATGCGATCCTACGTCGAGGCGCTCGACCAGCAGATCAACAGCGCCTTCTCGCTGACGACATGGCGCGCGCGGGCGCAATCCCTCCTGTCCGGCGTCCCCGCCGCGGAGATCCTGCTGCGCCTCAACCCGCCCGTCTCCGTCCGCGAGCTCCTGGTCGTGCACCGCACCAGCGGGCTCTTGGTGGCGCGCGTGACGCGCGGCGGCGACGCCGCGGGCGAGGCCGCGGACGGCGACCTGGTCGCCGGCATGCTGACGGCGCTGCTGTCCTTCGCCGAGGAGGCGCTGGGGGCCGAAGGCGGCGGCGACGTCCGGACGTTGCAGCTCGGCGACGGCGAGGTCATGCTGACCTGCACGCCGGCGGTGATCTTTGCCGTGAAGGTCGGCGGCCTGCCGCGCCCGGGAACGCGCGCCGCGGTCGATGCGATGCTGCTCGGCATGGTCGAGCGGTGGGGCGACACCCTGCGAACCTTCGACGGCACGCTGGCTGCCGGCGACGCCACGACCTTGCGCGACGATCTCGCCTCTAGGCTTGAGGCGCTGGCCGGAGCGCTTGCGCGACCCGGCGCCGCCAAGACGCCATGGACCGGCATCGCCGCCGTCGGGTGCGCCGCAGCCGTGCTGCTCGGCTGGTGGGCGCTCGCGGAATGGCGCGATCATGCCGCACAGTCGGTGCAGCGCCGGGCGGACGCGATCGTGTCGTCGCGCCCTGGTCTCGCGGGGTACCCGGTGTCGGCGACGCTCGACCGAGCCAGCGACCGCATCATCGTGCGCGGCCTGTTCCGCGACCACGGCGAGATCGACGGCCTCGTCGGCGCCCTGGCCGCTGCCCTTCCTGCGCTGGCCGTCGATCGCGCGGGCACGGCAGTTCTGCCGCAGGCGCAGCGCGAGCCGAATGCGACGGAGCGCCGGGAGGTGCGCATCCGGCGGGAGGCGCGCTTCTTCGACGACGACGGGCGCATGCGGGACGCCGCTCGCCAGCGCTCCCTGCTCGACCAAGTGGCCGCGCTGATGATGGCTGCCGATCCCGACGTCAGGCTGCGTCTCGTCGGCCGGACCGAGTCGGACCCCGGCGAGAGGACGCAGGCTTTCGCCCTCGCGCGCGCGAGCGACGTCGCGGAGATGCTCGAGGCGAAAGGCATCGCGCGCTCGCGACTGCTGCCTCTCGGCCGGGTCGCCGAGCGCCCCGCGCGTCCGCTGGTCGGCGCAGCCGCTCGCCACTGGGTAGAGCTGTCGCTGATGTTCAGCGGCGAGGCGGGCCGCCCGGAGACGTCGGCCATTCGCGAGCAGCTCGCCGCGCTGCTCCGCACGGACGGCGTCGCCTTCGATCGGGAAGCCCTGCTGAAATCGACCGCCGAGGCCGACCGGCTGCTCTCGCGCATCGCGGGCCTGATGGCAGAGCTGCCGCGCGGCTACGCGCTGCGGGTCATCGGCTATACTGATCCGACCGGAACGACGGCGCGGAACGAGGCCCTGTCCGAGCAGCGCGCTTCGGTCGTGGCGGCGCGTCTCGTCTCGCTCGGGATCCCGGCGTCTCGGCTCGTCACCGAGGGCCGGCCGTCGACGCGTCCCCGCACCGCCCAGTCCGACGAGTTGCTCGCGATGCGCCGCGTCGAGTTCGAGCTGATCGAGCAGCGCTGAGCGCGTCACTGCGGGAACCGGGGCATGGGGCAGGCGGACATGGATGCCAGCGGACCGGTCACCAAGAAGATCTGCCTGATCGGCCAGTTCGGCGTCGGCAAGACGTCGCTGGTACGTCGCTACGTGCTGGGCCAGTTCTCGCCGAAGTACCAGGCGACCGTGGGCGTGAACGTCTACAAGCACTCCGACAGGGTCGCGCGCCAGGGCACCGAGGTCTCGGTCAACCAGATCATCTGGGACGTCGACGGCGCGCTGCAGAACGTGGCCGTCCTCGGCAACTACCTGCGCGGCTCCGCTGGCGCCATCGTCGTGGGCGACATCAGCGTCGATGCGTCCCTGGCCGCGATGGAGACGCATCTTGCGCGGTTCCGCGCCCAGCTGCCCGGGCGCCCGGTCGTCGTCGCGCTCAACAAGATCGACCTGGTCGACCCGAGCACGGCGGAGGCTGCCGCGGAGCGGACCCGCGCCGGTCTCGGGCTGGTCACGGTCCTGACGAGCGCGGCGGACGGCACGGCGGTGCCCGAGCTCTTCCGGACGCTCGCGTCCCTGATCCTCGAGCATGGCACCTAGGGGCGCAGGGATGGCCAGCGACGCGATCTCCCGCCTGGAGCGGAGCAGGGCAGGGCAGGCTCTCGGCGAGGTCCTGGACCGCGGCACCGTGAGCGTCCTGATCATCGATCGCGCGCTTCGCGTGACGGAGAAGGCAGGACAGGCAGTCCATCACGTCCCGATCGGCGCCGGCCTCACCGACGTGCTGCCGATCCTCTTCGGCTACGAGGAGGTTCTCGAGGCCCTCGCGGACGGCAACGGCGAGCCCCAAACGATCTTCCATGTCGAGTTCGTCGACTGGGACGGGCCGAACCTGGTGTTCAACCTGGAGATGCTGCCCTGCGGCCCGGGCCACGTCTCGATCGTCCTGCTCGAGTGCAGCGAGATCGTGCGGCTCCACCGGGAAGTGGTGCAGCAGCGCAACGAGCTCGCCATAGCGCAGCAGGCGATGGCACAGGCCGGGCGCGAGCTGGCGGCGGCGAAGGAGCGGGCAGAGGACGCCAACGCCGCGAAGAGCCTCTTCCTGGCGAACATCAGCCATGAGCTCCGGACCCCGCTCAACGCGATCCTCGGCTTCTCGGACATCATG
>JAEULF010000059.1 GCA_016793965.1 Alphaproteobacteria bacterium
GGGCGTCGGGCGCGTGGCGCGCGCGCGCGTCACCTTCGGCGGCTCGTCGTTGATCCGCGTCTCGTCCTGGTAGGCGAGCGTGCTGCCGTCATAGGACTCGGCGAGCTGCGAGGCCGACGACATCGCCAGCTCCGAATCGTCAGGCGTCGTGATGCGCAGGATCAGCGCCTGCTTCTGCTGCCAGCCCCGGCAGGTCGCCTGCAGGCGCACCATGAGCTGGCCGTCCACGCCGAGCCCGGCCTTGGCATCGGCGGCGGCCGTCACGGCATAGCGCGCCTCGTGCGAGCGGAAGGCGCCCTTGGTGTCGGCCCCTGCGGGCAGCGACCAGAGACCGCTCGAGGCGCATGCCGCCGCGCTGGCCAAACAGAGCTTCGCAAGGGTGGCACGGCGCATGACGTGATGCCTCTTCCTGGATCGCGGTCCACTGTAGCACTCGAGATCGAGCCAGTCTGTGACAGACCAATCAAGCGCGACGGCGTAGCAGCGATGATGTAGAAGGCTGCGCGATCAAGGCTCTTGCGAGGCTGCCGATCCGTTCTCGTCTGAGGTGACATCCCGATGTCCGAAGCGCAGCGCTGGGAGAGCGAGTACCGCGACGGCCGCTGGCAGTTCCTGCGCGAGCTGCGCGAGGCGGCGCGGCTCGGCGTCGTCGCGGCCTATCTGCACCATCTGGATGCCGTCGGCCGCGTGCTCGACATCGGCTGCGGCGAGGGGCATCTGCGCCATCACCTCGACCGCGCGCGACTGCGGCGCTATGTCGGCGTCGACGTGGCGCAGGCGGCGCTCGACCTCGCGGCGGCCGACCCGATCGAGGACCGGCCCGGGCGCTCGCTCTTCGTGCATGCCGGCATGGAGGCCTATGCGCCGGAGCCGGGCGAGGCGTTCGACGGCATCCTGTTCAACGAGGTTCTGTTCTTCACGTCTGAGCCCGGTCGCCAGGTCGAGCGGGCGCGGCCCTGGCTGGCGCCGGGCGGCGTCATCGTCGTGTCGCTCTACGAGAAGCAGGGTGCCGACGGCAAGCCGCGGGCGAGCGCGCTGGCGCCCTGGGCCGCGATCGACGCGCTCGGCTGGACGACGCTGGACGAGAGCCGCATCACCAACCGCGGCAAGGGCATCACCTGGACGATCCGCGCGCTCCGGCCGGCGTGAGCGCGCCGCGCCTGGTTCACGCCGGCTTGAAGCCGAAGGCCTCGGCGGCGGCGACCCAACGCGCGGCCGGATGCGCGACAGTCGCCGCCAGGAACGCCGCGGCGAAGTCCCACACCGCCTCGTCATGCGCGAGATGATGCGTGAGCAGGCCGGTCGGCTCGTCCGGATCGGCCTTGCCGGCGCGGCGCGCCTGGAGATGCGCGATGGCCATACCGACCGCCTTCGCGGCGCCGACGAAGCCGCGGCCGGCACGCCAGGCCACCGGATCGACATGCGCGTTGACCTGCGCCAGCAGCGCGTCGCGCGGCCGCGGCCCGAAGGTCGACAGGCCGCGCAGCCCGGCATCGCCCAGCGCCGCCGCGATGCCCGGCGCGATGCGGTTCCACGGCGGCACCATCACCGGCAGGAACCGGCCGGAGAACAGGCGCGCGAGCTTGGCGTGTCCCTGGCGCGCCTCGTCGAGCACCGTGTCCGCCGGACGATCCTCGCCGAGCTCGGCGGCGCGCTCGCCCTGCGGCCGATGGTTCAGGTGGCGCCAACCATGCTGCAGCACCAGGACGTCGCGGTCGAAGGAGAGCCTGGACGCCAAGGCCGGCTCGGCAGGAGCGGGGATGACGGCGAGGGCCAGCGGGACGCGGAAGCGCGCGCGCAGGGCGAGCAGCCGGTCGAGCGCCGCAGACGGCAGGATCGCGTCGTCGTCGCGCCACCAGAAGGTCGCCTGGCGGCCGGTCGCCGGCCATTGGGCCAGCTCGCTGCCGAGCGCCGTCCATGCCTCGCCATCGCTCATGGAAGCCCGCCTTTCCCCAGTGCCAGGACCTCTCGCGCCGTCGTGGCCGCACCGTCCGTGTCGAGCGGCCAGGGTGCCGGCGGCGCCAGCGCGAGGGCTGACGCGACGGCGGCCGCGAGCCCGCCCCTGCCCAGCTCCGCCTCAGGATAGACCACGGCGCGACCGCGCCGCGCCAGGATCGCCGCCCGCTGGCTCTGCTCGCTCTCGCCGGGCGCCGCGAAGGGCACGAGCAGCGCGGGCGTGCCGGCCGCCAGCAGCTCCAGCACCGTGTTGTAGCCGGCCTGCGAGATCGACAGGCGCGCCGCGGCCAGCAGCGTCGGCAGGTCGGGGCGGTGCCGGTCGATGGCGACATCAGGCGGAGCCGATGCGCGCAGCGCGGCGGCATCCTCGGCCGGAAGCTGCGGCCCGGTGACCAGCCGCCAGGGCAGGCCCGCCCCAGCGCCGGCCAGGCGCGCCTGGAGCGCCGCGCGCAGCAGCGCGCCGCCGACCGCGCCGCCGCCGGCTGACACGACGATCTCGCGTCTCTCCGGGAACGGCACGGGCGCCGCCGGCGCCAAGTCGGCGACATAGCCTGTGTAGGCGATGCGATCGGAGATGGACGCGGCGGCCGCGAAGCTGTCCTCCAGCCGCGCGACGTGCGGATCGCCGTGCACGAGGACGCGATCGACCGACCGCCTGACGGTCTCGACCACGGCGGCGGCGCGCGCGGGGTCGGGCTTGGCGACGAGGATGTCGCGCACGGAGACAGCGACCGGGATGCCGAGCGCCCGCGCCCAGGCGAGCAGCGGGTCGAGCTCGCGGCGGAACGCCCGGCGGGCGAAGGGGTAGCCCTCGACCAGCAGCACGTCGGGCCGCGCCGCCTGCGCATGGGCCAGGGTCGCGGCGCGGCGTCGCGTCCACCAGGCGTCGTCGAGCGGGCGGTCCAGGTCGTCGAGGAGGCGCGCGAAGTCGGCGCCCTCGGCGCGCGCGACGGGCAGGCGGCAGATCGCGGCGGAGCCCCAGTCCTCGCCCGGCACGGGATGGCCGCCGGACGCCACGGTGACGTCGATGCCGGCCGCGACGCAACCGCGCACGATCCGCTCCATGCGCCGCTGATGGCCGATGCCAAGGAGATGCTGCACGTGCACGAACAGGCGCATGGCCCTGCCTCAATCGCGAACCAGGCGGCGCAGCGCCGCGTCGATGCGCCGGGATGCCCCTGCCAAATCGTGCTCCGCCGCCGTGACCTCGAGCGCCTGGGCTGACGCCGCGCGCCGCGCCGCATCGTCGGCGAGCAGCGCGCGCGTCGCTGCGGCGAAGGCCGCGGCGTCGCCGACAGGGACCAGGCGCCCGGTCTGGCCGTTGCGCACGATCGCCGGAACGCCGCCGCTGCGCCCGGCGACGACCGGCAGCCCCGCCGCCTGCGCCTCCAAGAGCGCCATGCCATAGGCCTCGTTGACCGCCGGCCAGAGCATCAGGTCGCATGCCGCGCAGAGCGCCGCGACCTCGGACTCCTCCCGGCGACCGAGCCAGGCGACGCGGGGCGCGCAGGCCGCCAGCGCCGCCTCGACCTGCGCGCGCGCCGGTCCGTCGCCGGCGACCAGCAGGCGCCAAGGCCGGTCGAGCAGGCCTGGGAGCGCCGCACCGAGGACCTGGTACGAGGCGAGCTTGTCGCCCGTCCGCATCATCGCCACGACGAGCAGCCAGGGAATGCCAGGGGGCGCTCCTGCAGGGGCGGCAAGCTCGGCGCGCAGGGCGTCGCGCTTCGCCGCGGCCGCCGCGAAGGGCGCCGCGTCGAGGAAAGGCGGCTGGTCGAGGAGGATCGCATCGGCGGCGAGGTGCGCGCGCACGCCCGCCGCATCGGCCGGGTTGACGCCGATGACCAGGCGCGCCTGAGCGAGCGCTGCCAGGCTCGCGCGATGGCCGAGGTCCCAAGGACCGCCCGCGCGCTTCGCCGCCACCGAGGCCTCGGCGACGACATAGGGGATGCCGAGTGCCTGGGCGACCTGCGGGCCGATCCAGTCCGGCGCCTTGTAGTAGAGATGATAGGTGAACCAGAGCTGCGGCCGGAGCGCCGGCGGACGGGTGCGATAGCTGCGCACGAGCGCCGTCGCGATCGCCGCGCCTTCCGCGCGCAGCCGCTCCTGGCGCGCGCGGTCCCCTGCGCCGTCGCGCGACCTCAAGCGCGACGCGAACTCGACGTCGTGCCCGGCAAGCCGCAACGCCGCGAGCAGCATCCGGCCCATGCGGCGGTCGCCCGACGGCACGGGATCGTCGGTCGGCTTCAAGGGCGCATAGAAGGCGATGCGCATGCCGGCTCAGACCGGCGCCAGGCCGAAGAGCTGCGCCAGGCGGTCGATCCCCGCCGCATGCCCGAAGCGTTCGCGCAGCCGCGCAGCGCCGGCAGCCCCGAGCCGGGCGCGCAGGTCGCCGTCGCGCAGCACGGCCTCGATCGCCCGCGCAAGTGCCAGGGCATCGCGCTCCGGCACGAGCAGGCCCGTGCGGCCGTCCTCGATCAGCTCGGGAATGGCGGACACCGACGTCGAGACGCAGGCCAGGCCCTGGCTCTGCGCCTCCATCAGCACGTTGGGCAATCCGTCCCGGTCGCCGCCCTCGGCGACGACGCTGGCGAGGACGAAGACGTCTGCGGCCCGGTACCGCGCGAGCACCTCCGGCTGCGGCCGCGCGCCGGCCCAGGCGACGCGATCGGCGATGCCGAGCCGCTCGGCCTGGCGCGCCAGGCGCCGCTTCAATGGACCGCCGCCGACATGCTCGAGCCGCCAGCGCAGATCCGGCGCGAGGCGGGCCAGTGCCTCGAGCAGAACGTCGAAGCCCTTCTTGGCGACCAGGCGGCCGACGCTGAGGATCGTCTGCGGCGCACCTTCAGGCATCGGCATGCGCGGCGGCGGTGGCGGAAAGCGCGCGAGATCGAGGCCGTGATAGACGAGGCTGAC
>JAEULF010000068.1 GCA_016793965.1 Alphaproteobacteria bacterium
CGCGCCGGCGTCGAGCGCGCCGACCGCGGCAACGCGGCCGCGCGCGACGCCCACGTCGGCCTGCGCGATGCCCGCCGGCGTGGCGACGGTGCCGCCCTTGAGGATCAATTCGTAGCGCTCGCTCATCGGTCACGTCCCGGCTGGAGGTGGCGGACCATAGCCGGGAGCGCCTGTCGGCTGCCAGGGTGTCGGCTGCCAGAGTATCGGCTGCCCGGGCGAGCAGGGCGATCCCGGCCGCTTGACGGCGCGGGCGGGCGGCCGGACCGTCGAGCGCGGCCATCGGGTCCGGCCCGCGGGTCCGGCCCTCGGGGCCGGCTAAGCGCGGTGAACGGGAGGGAGCGGATGGGCGAGCGCATCGGCATCATCGGCGCGGGCCGCGTCGGCGGCGCGCTCGGCAGGGCCTGGGCGGCGCTCGGCCATGACGTCCGCTTCGGCGCTCGCCGCCCGCGCGCCGGCCAGGCGGCCGACCGTGTCGGCGTCGCCGAGGCCGCGCGCTTCGGCGACGTACTCGTGCTCGCGACGCCGTGGCCGGCAGCGAAGGATGCGCTTGCGGCCTGCGGCGGCCTCGCGGGCAAGATCCTGATCGACTGCACCAACCCGTTGGTCATGGGGCCGGAGGGCCTCGCCCTGGCGCTCGGCCACGCGACCTCGGGCGGCGAGCAGGTCGCGGCCTGGGCCGCGGGGGCCGCGACGTTCAAGACGCTGAACCATGTGGGCTTCGAGAGCATGGGCGGGGCGCTCTTCGCGGCGGCGCGTCCCTGCCAGTTCGTCGCCGGCGACGACGCGGCCGCGAAGCCGCGCGTCATGGCGCTGGTCGAGGCGCTGGGCTTCCAGGCGATCGACGCCGGGCCGCTGCGCGCCGCGCGCCTCCTGGAGCCGCTGGCGCTGCTTTGGATCGAGGCGGCGCGCAGCCAGGGCCGGACCAGCGCCTTCGCGCTGCTGCGGCGTTAGGTCCGCGGCGCGGCTCGGGCCGCTGGCGCTCAGGCCGCGCGGATGGCGGCGAGGAAGCTGCCGACGTCGGCGCGCAGCCGGTCGCCCTGGTCCTTCAGCGTCGTCGCCGCCATGACGAGCTGCACCGACGCCGCCCCGGTCTGGGCCGCCGCCTGCGACACGCCCTCGATGTTCTTGGTGACCTCCTCGGTCCCCGACGCCGCCTGGTCGACGCTGCGGGCGATCTCCTTGGTCGCCACGCTCTGCTCGTCGATCGCCGCGGCGATGGACGTGGCGATGCTGCTGACGTTGCCGATGGTCGAGCCGATGCCGCTCATCGCCTTGACCGCGACGCCCGTCGCCGACTGGATGGCGTCGACCTGGCCGGCGATCTCCTCGGTGGCGCGCGCGGTCTGGCTGGCCAGCGACTTGACCTCGTTGGCGACGACGGCGAAGCCCTTGCCGGCCTCGCCGGCGCGCGCTGCCTCGATCGTCGCGTTGAGCGCCAGCAGGTTGGTCTGGCTGGCGATGTCGTTGATCAGCTTCACCACGTCGCCGATGCGCTGCGCCGCCTCGGCGAGCGCCTGCACCGAGGCGATGGTGCTGTTAGTCTGCTGCACGGCGTCGGTCGTCACCTTGTTCGACGTGACCATCTGGCGCGCGATCTCGTCGATCGACGAGCTCAGCTCCTGCGTCGCCGTGGCGACAGTCTGCACGTTGACCGACGCCTCCTCGGCTGCCGACAGCACCGCGATCACCTGGCGGTTGGTCTGCTCGGCGGTCGCGGACATCGCGGCGGCATTGCTGTCCATCTCGGCGGCCGAGCCGGAGACGGTCTCGAGCGCTGCCGCGATGGTGCGGTCGAAGGCTGCGATGTGCCCCTCGATCGCGACGCGCCGGCGCTCCTTGCGCTCCTCCTCCGCGCGCTGGGCGGCGGCGAGGCGGTCTGCCTCCAACTTGTTGTCGCGGAAAACCTGGACGGCCGCGGCCATCCCGCCGACCTCGTCGGAGCGTCCGGTGCCGGGGATGGCGGCGCTCGTGTCGCCGCCGGCCAGGCGCGACATCGCGGCGGCAATGGCGACGAGCGGCTTGCTGACGCCGCGGCCGACAAGGTAGCCCAGCCCCGCGACGCACAGCGTGATCGCGGCGATGCTAGCGAGCATGATCCGCTCCGTGCGCGTGCGCGCCTCGGCCATCTCCTGGGTCTCTGCAGCCGCCAGGGCGTGGACCTTGGCGAGGAGGGAGTCGAGCACGGGCTCCAGCGCCGCATAGCCGTCGCTCAGCCCCTTGATCTCCTTCTGCAGCGCCAGCGTGCCCTCGACGAGGGCGAAGAAGTCGGCCTGGTAGAGGTCCAGCTTGGCGGTCACCTGCGCGCGCGCGTCCGCGGGGACGGCCGATGCTGCGAGCGCCGCGGCGAGCTCGGACGCGCGCTTGCGCATGTCGTCCCCGTATCTGGGGTCGATGCGCATGATGAAGTCCTTCTCATGACGCCGCATCATCAGCATCAGCGACGTCAGCCGCCACTCCTCGTGCCGGCCGAGGAACGTCTCGACCTCATGCACGGACCGGCGCAGGGAGCCGAGCAGCCCCTTCTCCTCGTCGAGGCCGAGGCGCCGCTGCCCGGCGACGACGCGGGCGAATTGCGCATCGTAGGATTCGATGCCCGTGACCAGCTTCGGCAGGGCGGCGCGCATCTCGGCGTCCGTGACGAGGCGATCGAGCGCCTGCGCCGCGGTCTTCGCGTTGGCAGCCGCCTTGGCGTGGCGCTCGACATAGGTCTCCTGGCGCCTGAGGAGGAAGTCCTTCTCGTTGCGCCGCGCCTGCAAGAGAGCGGCGGACACGGCCTCGATCGACTGCGCCGCGGCCAAGGCCCGGTCGAGGCGCGCCTGGCGCTCGGCCAACGCCATCTCGCCGATCCAGTAGGCGCCGCTGACGAGCAGGACGCCGAGAACGCCGAGGGCCGCGATCGATCCGATCTGCAGCCGCAGGCCGACACGATGAAGCATAGCTGACATCGGCTCTCCTCCCGGCCCGATGCGCCCGAGCGTTCCTGCTGCTCGGGCGCAAGCACGGGCTGCAACTATGGATCGTAGGACCGAGATACCAATATGACCGTTCCTGTCAGCAAAGGGCCAAGGTCCTCGCTCAGATTGTCATGAAATTGACAGATTCCGCAAACGGCGCATCATCCGTCTGGCGCGTCATCAACATAAAAGAAAATGACTCTGATGATTTGCGACTTGCTGGACAGCGGTCATGTGCAAGGTGAAAGAGCGTAAAGGCCGACGGCACGCGATGCCATGATCGCGAGCCCTATCCCTCCAGCAGCGCCCGCACCTCGGCCGGGATCTCCCATGCCTTCAGTCGCGTCGGATCGTCCGGGTGCCTGCCGGCCCAGACCCGGACCTCGTGGCCTTCGACCGCGGTCTTGCCGCCGTTGAGGATTCGGTGCTCGACCACGAAGGTCTTGCGCTCGACTTTGGCGACCCGGCTCTCGATGGTCAGCACGTCGCCCTGGCGGCATGGGACGAGGTAGCGCGCCTGGGTCTCGACCAGCGGCGCGCCGGGGACCTTGTACTTCGCGTCGAACACGGCGCGGGTGATGCCGTGGGCGGCGAGCATCGCCCAGGTCGCATCGTCGAACCAGCGGTAGAAGTTCGGGTAGTACACGATGTCGGCGGGATCGCAGTCGCCCCAGTTGACCACGTAGGTGCGCGTCGCGCGCATCGGCATGCTCGGTCCTCCGTTCCCGTCGAGAGTCAGCGCTGGCCGCGCGCCTCGAACACGGCGCCGAGGAACTCCATGATCAGCGTCGTGGCGAGCAGGCAGGTCTGGCCGTGATGGTCGAGCATCGGGTTCACCTCGACCACGTCGAAGCCGACGACGCGGCCCTTCTTCGCGACGCCCTGCAGCAGGGCGCGCACCTCGTGGTAGAGCAGCCCGTCCACCGTCGGCGAGCCGGTGCCCGGCGCCTGCGAGGGATCCAGCCCGTCGATGTCGATGGTGACGTAGACGTCCTCGAGCGGCGGCATCCGGCGCACCACCTCGGCCGCCCCGAGCGCCCGCACGTCCTCGCGCGTGAACACCTTGGCGCCGGCCTTCTCGGCATCGGCGATGTTCTCCTCGCGCGAGCGGATGTCGCGGATGCCCAGGTGCACCATCTCCTGCACGAAAGGCAGCTCCTTGCAGCGCCGGAGCGGGCTGGCGTTGGAGTAGCGAACGCCCTCCAGGTGGTCGAGCCAATCCATGTGCGCGTCGATCTGCACGATGTCCAAGCGCTTGCGCCTGTCGAAGGCCTGGACGATCGGGTAGGTGACGGAATGGTCGCCGCCGATCAGCACCGGGAAGGCGCCGCGGTCGAGCAGCGCCCGCGTCGATTCCCGGATCTTCCGCATGTTGATGTCGATGTCGTAGTAGACGATGTCGACATCGCCGGCATCGACGATGCGCACGCCCTTCAGCAGGCGCTTCTTCTGGTTGACGTCCCAGTAGCCCTGCGGGTTCGAGCCGCCCCAGGCGGAGTATCGCGCGGAATAGTTGCGGATCTCGCGCGGCCCGAAGCGGGTCCCCGGGCGAAAGCCGATGCCGGCGTCGTAGGGGATGCCGAGCACCGCCACGTCGGCGTCGATGCGATCGAACTCCTCGCAGATCGGCGACTTCAGGAAGGAAGTGATGCCGACCATCGGCATGTTGGCCGTGTAGCGCTGCGCCATGGTGCCCCGCCGGTGGTTGGTCCGCTGAGCCGGACCAGGGCATGCTGCCTCATCGTCGGCGGTCGGTCGACCCACGCGGCGCGGCAATTGCTGTCCCGCGGCGCATGCGCCATCGAGCGCAACATCTTGATCGGATTGCGATTGCACCGTGGGGCTCTGGCCCGCCCTTGCGCTCGCCCTGGGAGTACCGAAATGTGATTCGAGTTACAGCGCCGCAACGCGCGCGAGTGCTATCAGCATCATAAGCCTCACATAGGCAGGGAAAGGAATTCGCCATGCGCAGCCAGTCTCTCAAGCTTCTCGCGGCTGCGGCTCTCGTCGGCACGTTCGCCGGCACGGCCGTCGCCAGCGAAATGGTCGTCATCGACTCCAAGGGCATGCCGATCCAGAGCGGCACGGTCATCGACGGCTCGAAGCCGGTCAACCTGAGCGCCGGCACGGCGCTGACGCTGCTCGGCGCCGATGGGTCGCCGGTGAAGCTCGCCGGCCCCTATGCCGGCGTGCCGGCAAAGGCCGGCAAGGCGGGCGATGCGTCGACGGTCAATGCCCTCGCCGCGCTCTTCCAGGGCCAGAAGAAGTCGACGGCGTCGCTCGGCGCCGTGCGCGGCGCAGTGGCGTCGAGGGAGCTGCCGGACCCGTGGGTCGTCAGCGTCGAGGACGCCGGCCCGCGCTGCATCAAGGAAGGCGGCCAGGTCGTCCTGTGGCGCTCCGATACCAAGAATGACGCCGACATCGCGCTGACCGACGGCGTCCGCGCCACCAAGCCGGCCAAGTGGCCGGCCGGCCAGGATCGCGTCGCCGGCCCGCAGGGCTTCTTCAGCGGCGGCAAGAGCTACACCGTCACGGTCGACGGCAAGCCGCGCGAGCTGCAGATGATCAAGGTGCCGGAAGGCCAGACCAACCCGGCGGCGCTTGCCGTGTGGATGTCCCAGCAAGGCTGCAAGGCCCAGGCCGTCGCCCTGCTCAACACCCTGAAGTGAGTTCTGGCCGATCGGGACGGTCTGTCCGATCGCCAAGGTTCAAGCCCCCGCCCGGGTCGCCCGGGCGGGGGCTTCTCTATTCGGCGACAGCGGCGCGTCGATCAGTGACGCCATGCGGTCGCGGCCGGCAGGTCGCCGGCGACGTCGACATGGGCTGCATCGCTCGTCGCGTCCGCACGCTTGCCGGAGAAGCGCAGGCTCAAGCGCCGGCCATCCTCGGTCAGCAGGAACAGGTCCCGGCGACCGAACACTTCGTTCAGCAGCTGCGGCGGCACGCGAATCTCGCCCGAGCAGCTCATCTGGCCGGGCTTGTTGAGATAGCCCTCGAAATCGTAGTCGGCCCGCGCGAGCGTAACGTCGCCGCAGCTGAGCGTGCCGGTTCCGCGCAATCCGCCGAGGTAGCGCATGGTCGTGCTCTCCAATGTGGGTCAGGAACGTGAGCGCGCATCCGCTTCGAGCGCCGCGTCGAGCTCCGCGGCCGCGATCGGATGGGCCTGGCGCGTGCCGCTGCGGACGGCGACGGCCGGCGTGTGCAGGGTCGTTGCCGTGCGCCGGTAGGCCGGGAACGAGACGCCCTCGATCAGCTCCTCATCGACGACCAGCAGGTAGGTTCCCGCAGGGAACTGTCCGTCCTGCGAGGCCAGCGTGAACGGGCGCTCGAACGTCACCGTCGATTCCGTCGTGCGCGTGCTCATGGCCGCCTCCTCTGCGTCTTGCTCGTTCGTGACGGGCCGTCGAGATCGGATGCGGAAGCCGGGATCCCGCCTGCGCCGGGACGAGATTTTCAGCGCAGGACCAAGTAAACCGGCGATCTATAGGCCTCATCGATATTGGGCCTATACGATCGTCTTGCAAGGATCGCGCGAATACTGACGCGAGATCAAGAAATCATGGGCCGGGGACGCCGGTGTGCCATGATGAGCCGGGGGGCCGCAGCGACTTCCCGTCGCCAGCCATCCTTCGAAGCGCCAGCAGGCCGGGTCCTCAGGATGAGGCGCCCGCCGTTCGGGCATCTCGAAGCATGAGGCAAGCGACGGAGCGGCGCTGCAGCCTGGCCCGATCGCATCGGCGGGAATCGTCGTCGGCCCGCCCGGGAGCCTCGCTTGATCGCGCTCAGGATCGACCACAGGACGAGCTATCGCTACCGCGTGCCCGTCGGCCTCGGGCCGCATCGGCTGATGCTCCGGCCGCGCGAGACCCGCGATCTGCGCCTGACCACGAGCTCGGTGACCGTCACGCCCGCCGCGACGGTCACCTGGGCGCAGGACGTGTTCGGCAACGCCGTCGCGACGGCGACCTTCGCCGCGATGACCGACCACCTGGTGATCGATTGCGCGACGGAGCTGCAGCTCGGGACCGACGCCTGGCCGGTCTTCGACATCGCCTTTTCCGCGATGCGCTACCCGTTCCGATATGCCGAGGACGAGTGGACCGATCTCGGCGGCCTGGCGGTGCCTCAATACCCGGATCCAGCGGGTCGGTTGCGCAGCTGGGCCCGCGCCTTCGTCCGCAGCACGCCGACGGACACGCTGGCGCTCCTCAAGGATCTCGGTGCCGGCGTCTCAGCCTGGGTCCGCTACCAGAGCCGCGAGGACGAGGGGACCCAGGCGCCGCTCAGCACGCTTGATCGCGGCTGGGGCTCCTGCCGGGACTTCGCGGTGCTCTTCGCCGAGGCGGCGCGCAGCCTCGGCTTCGGCGCGCGCATCGTCTCCGGCTACCTGTACGATCCGGACCACGACCTGCTCGGCTCGACCGACGCCGGAGCGACGCATGCCTGGGCGGAGGTCTATGTTCCCGGCGCCGGCTGGATCACCTTCGACCCGACGAACCGCAGCGTCGGCGGACTCAACCTGATCCCCGTCGCGGTCGCGCGCCAGATCGGCCAGGTCATGCCGGTCACGGGCAGCTTCGTCGGCCCGGCCGACGCATCCCTGGGCATGGCCGTGACGGTCAAGGTCGCGGCATTGCGCGACGGGCGTCCAGCCGGGCGCTGACCGTCGGCGCACGCGTCGCGCTCTAGCGATCGGCAATAAATTCTTCTGAGTATGTCTCGAATTATTCTACGATATTATTTTCGATAATTGATCGATTGGGCGATTTTTATTCATTGTATTCGGGGCGCGGCGGCCCAATCTCTCAATCGAGCATTGGCGCTCCCAGCCCGGCAGCATCCGATCCTCATCATTCGGCCGAGGAGGCCATCCATGACATTCCGCCCGTTGCAGGACCGCGTCCTGATCCGCCGCGTCGAGCAGGAAGCGACGTCGTCCGGGGGCGTCATCATCCCCGACACCGCGCAGGAGAAGCCGATGGAGGGCGAGGTCGTCGCCGTCGGTCCGGGCACGCGCGACCATGCCGGCGCGTTGTTGCCGCTCGACGTCAGGGCGGACGATCGCGTGCTGTTCGGCAAATGGTCGGGCACCGAGATCAAGCTCGACGGCGAGGACCTCATGATCATGAAGGAAACCGACATCATGGGCGTCCTCGGATCGCGCGTCGCCAAGAAGAAAGCCGCTTAACCCGCCGCCCAACCCAAGGAACATCGCAAAATGTCAGCAAGAGAAGTCAAGTTCGGCGGCGACGCGCGCGAGGGCATGCTGCGCGGCGTCGAGATCCTCGCCAACGCGGTCAAGGTGACGCTGGGCCCGAAGGGGCGCAACGTCATCCTCGCCAAGTCCTACGGCCTGCCGCGCATCACCAAGGACGGCGTGACCGTGGCCAAGGAGATCGAGCTCGCGGATCCGTACGAGAACATGGGCGCGCAGATGGTGCGCGAGGTGGCCAGCAAGACCAGCGACGCGGCGGGCGACGGCACGACGACGGCGACGGTCCTCGGCGAGGCGATCTACCGCGAAGGCCTGAAGTACGTGACCTCGGGTGCGAACCCGATCGGCATTCAACGCGGCATTCAGAAAGCCGTGGACGCCGCGGTCGAGCAGCTCGCGAAGATCTCCAAGAAGGTCAAGGACAAGGAGGAGATCAAGCAGGTTGCGACCGTGTCCGCCAACTGGGACGACACCATCGGCAACATCATCGCCGAGGCGATGGACAAGGTCGGCAAGGACGGCACGATCACGGTGGAGGAAGCCAAGTCGATCGACACCACTCTCGACGTCGTCGAGGGCATGCAGTTCGACAAGGGTTATCTCTCGCCGTACTTCGTGACCAGCGCCGAGACG
>JAEULF010000133.1 GCA_016793965.1 Alphaproteobacteria bacterium
CGACCGTGCGGTCGGGCTCGTGCACGCGATAGCGCCCGACCAGCTTGCCCTCCTCCAGGCGGAAACTGACCTGCATGGGATCGTGGCGGCCGCCATTGTACGCGACGCCGGAATAGACGCCGGCCAGGCGCACCGCCCAGCTTGCGTCGTCGGCGGCACGGACGGCGGACAACGGCGCGAGCAGCAGGAAGGCGACGAGAAAGGCGTGGCACAGCCGCGCCAGGACGGCGGCTGGTTGTCCCTCTGGAGGGAAGGGGCTCGAGCCCCTCGGCGCTCGGGAAGGGTGGGGGCTGGCGGGCGGCGGGGCTGCCCCCACACTTTCCGCGCTTCGCGCGGGCCCCTTCCCTCCCCCGCCTCCGGCAGGAGAGGGAGAGTCGCGGCGCATCGGGGTCCCTCCCCGCTACCGCGTGAGCACGCGCCCGGCAACGGCCGACAGCTTCTCGATCATCGCCGGGTCGCGCTTCTCCGGGTGCGTGATGAGGGCCGTCTCCAAGGCCGTCTGGCAGCCGGCGTGGCAGGGGCCCTTGTGGCCGCTGAGCTTCGGCGCCACGGCCTTGACCAGGGCCCGCGCCTTGTCGGCATTGGCGAGCAGCACCTTCACCACCGCCTCGACGGTGACGTGGTCGTGGTCCGGGTGCCAGCAGTCGTAGTCGGTCACCATGGCGACGGTCGCGTAGCAGAGCTCGGCCTCGCGGGCGAGCTTCGCCTCGGGCATGTTGGTCATGCCGATGACCGAGCACCCCCAGGAGCGATAGAGCTGCGACTCCGCCTTGGTCGAGAACTGCGGCCCTTCCATCACGAGATAGGTGCCGCCGTCCACCAGCGGCAGGCCGATGTCCTTGGCCGCCGCTCTCAGGTGCCCGCCGAGGCGCGAGCAGACCGGGTGCGCGACGGAGACATGCGCCACCAGTCCCTCGCCGAAGAAGCTCTTCTCGCGCGCGAAGCTGCGGTCGATGAACTGGTCGACCAGCACGAAGGTGCCGGGCGCCAGGTCCTCGCGCAGCGAGCCGACGGCGGAGAGCGAGAGGATCTCCGTGACGCCGGCGCGCTTCAGCGCGTCGATGTTGGCGCGGTAGTTGATGGTCGAGGGCGAGTGCCGGTGGCCGCGGCCGTGGCGCGGCAGGAAGACCATGCGCTGGCCGTCGAGCTCGCCGAAGCAGAGCTGGTCGGAGGGCTCGCCGAACGGGCTGGGCACCCAGCGCCATTCGACGTTCTTCAAGCCCGGAATCTCGTAGAGGCCGCTGCCCCCCATGACGCCGATCACCGGCGCCTTGCCCGCAGTCATCGTCGCGCTCCTCGCCTGTCCCGCCGCATCCTGGCGCCGGAGTCGGCCCCGATCAATCGCGCCTCGGCCCGCGAAGCAGAAAGGGCGCCCCGAGGGCGCCCTTTCCGAAGTTCGTCGCCGCCGTCGCTCAGTGGACGTCCGCCCACACCCGGCGCTTCGCCGCGTACAGGAACAGCGTGAGAAGGATCAGGAACAGCACCACCTTCACGCCGATCTGCTTGCGCTCCTCCAGGTTGGGCTCCGACGCCCAGGCCAGGAAATGCGTGACGTCGCGCGCCATCTGCTCGGCCGTCGCCTTCGTGCCGTCGGCGAAGGCCACCTGGTCGTCGTTGACCGGCTTCGGCATGCCGATCTGGTTGCCGGGGAAGTACTTGTTGTACGACATGCCGGCCAGGAGCTGCGTCCCGGCAGGCGGGTCGGCGTACCCGGTCAGCAGCGCATAGAGGTAGTCGGCGCCGCCCGGGCGGGCATCGACGATCAGCGACAGGTCGGGCGGCAGGGCGCCGTTGTTCGCCGCGCGCGCCGCATTGTCGTTGGCGAAGGGCGACACGAAGCGGTCGGACGGCCGGGCCGGGCGCTTGAACATCTCGCCCTGGTCGTTCGGGCCGTCGGTCACCTCGACCTGCGCCGCGAAGGCCTTGACCTGCGCCTCGCTGTAGCCGAGGTCCTTCAGGTTGCGATAGGCGACGTAGCCGAGCCCGTGGCAAGCGGCGCAGACCTCCTTGTAGACCTGCAAGCCGCGCTGCATCGACGCGCGGTCATAGGTACCGAAGATCCCGTCGAAGCTCCACTTCTGCGCGGGGATCGCGACATCGCCGCCGGCGGCGAACGCGGCGCCGGGAGCGATGAACGTGAACCCGAGCGCGGCGACGGCGGCCGCGCGACGAAGCCGGACCAGCATCGGCCGGAACTGCATGGTCTTGCCCCCTTCCATCACGCCTTCTCCATCGGCGCAGCACGGGCGCCCGCGATCGCGCCGCCCCCCTTGATCACCGGCTCGCTGATCGACTGCGGCAGCGGGCTGGGCCGCTCCAGGAAGCCCAGGAGCGGCAGGAGAACGAGGAAGTGGGCGAAGTACCAGAGCGTGCCGAGGCGCGAGATGATCACCCAGATGCCCTCCGGCGGCTTGGCGCCGCAGAAGCCCAGCACGACGCAGTCGATCGCCAGGATCCAGAAGAAGATCCGGTAGATCGGCCGGAAGGAGGCGCTCTTGACGCGCGACGTGTCGAGCCAGGGCAGCACGAACAGGATCGCGATGGAGGCGAACATGACGATGACGCCGCCGAGCTTGTCCGGCACCGCGCGCAGCATCGCGTAGTAAGGCAGGAAGTACCATTCCGGCACGATGTGCGGCGGCGTCACGAGCGGGTTGGCCGGCGTGTAGTTGTCCGGATGCCCCATGTAGTTCGGCGCGAAGAACACCACGGCGGCGAACACGACCAGGAACACGCCGACGCCGAACATGTCCTTGACGGTGTAGTAGGGATGGAACGGGATCGAATCCTGCGGCCCCTTGCGATCGATGCCCAGCGGGTTGTTGGAGCCGAACTGGTGCAGCGCCCAGACGTGCAGCACGACGACGCCGACGATCAGGAACGGCAGCAGGTAGTGCAGGGAGAAGAAGCGGTTCAGCGTCGGGTTGTCGACCGAGAAGCCGCCCCACAGCCAGGTCACGATGCCCTTGCCGACCACCGGGATGGCCGAGAACAGGTTGGTGATGACGGTGGCGCCCCAGAAGCTCATCTGGCCCCAGGGCAGCACGTAGCCCATGAAGGCCGTCGCCATCATCAGCAGCAGGATGACCACGCCGAGCATCCACAGCAGCTCGCGCGGCGCCTTGTAGGAGCCGTAGTACAGCCCGCGGAAGATGTGGATGTAGACGACGATGAAGAAGAACGACGCGCCGTTCGCGTGGATGTAGCGGATCAGCCAGCCGTAGTTGACGTCGCGCATGATGCGCTCGACCGAGCTGAACGCCATCGAGGTGTGCGGCGTGTAGTGCATCGCCAGCAAGATGCCGGTGACGATCATCGTCACGAGCACGAGGCCGGCGAGCGAGCCGAAGTTCCACCAGTAGTTCAGGTTGCGCGGCGCCGGGTACTGGTCGCCCAGCGAGTGGCGGTACAGCGAGAAGATGGGCATGCGGTGGTCGACCCACTTGACCAGCGCATTGTCGTAGAGCGGATGGGCCACGGAAGCGCTCCTCAGCCGATTCGGATGACTTTGTCGGAGACGAAGTCGTAGGCAGGCACCTCGAGGTTGGCGGGCGCCGGTCCCTTGCGGATGCGGCCGGAGGTGTCGTAGTGCGAGCCGTGGCAGGGGCAGAACCAACCGCCGAACTCGCCCCGCAAGTCGCCGACCTTCTGGCCCAGCGGCACGCAGCCGAGATGCGTGCAGACGCCGACCAGAACCAGCAGCTCCTTCTTCTTCACGCGGTCCTTGTCGACCGCCGGGTCGGGCAGGTCCTTGGCGTTGACCGTCTCGGCCGCCTTGATCTCCTCCGCCGTGCGGTGGCGGATGAAGACCGGCTTGCCGCGCCAGGTCACCGTGATCGACATGCCGGGCGCGACCTGGCTCACATCGACCTCGGTCGAGGCGAGGGCCAGGACGTCGGCCGACGGGTTCATGTAGTCCACGAAGGCGTAGCCGACCGAGCCCGCCCCGACCGCCAGCAAGGCGTTGCCGGTCAGGGCAAGGAAGTCGCGTCGGCTCGCGCCGTCGCCCCCGCCGGAGCTCCCGTGGGAGCCCGCATGTGCGCTCGTCGTGGTCGATCCGCCGGCCATTGCCAACCTCTTTCCTTCGATGCGTGCCGCCCGGCGCAAGGACTGCGCCGGTCGATGCCCCCTGAGGCAATCTGGGCTTTGCCCAGCCCCGCGTCCGCTGCGCGCGTTCCTCACGCCGCGCCGCGCCGCAGCCCGCAAGTCCCGTGTCGCGCGCTCGGACATTACATCTAGTCCTGGAGCGCCGACAGGCCTTGCGACATGCTGCCGCGACGGCGGGAGGCTCTTCGGGGCGGGCCTGCTTGTCAACGGAAAACCCCAGGGGGAAAACCCCGGGAGAAAAGCCCCAGGGGGGAACGCCCGCAGGAGCAAACTCGGCGCCGCCGGTCGCGGCGCCGGCTTCCAGGCCAGCACGCGATGGACCGCCGCGCCGGCTTGGGTGCGCCAGGGGCGGGCGAGGCCGTGGGCGGGCCCGGCAAGGTGATCGGAGGGGGCTGCGTCCAGATGCCGCGGATCGTGCTGTTCGAGCCGGACATTCCGCAGAATGCCGGGACGATCATGCGGCTGGCCGCCTGCTTTGGCCTGCCCCTCGACATCATCGAGCCCTGCGGCTTCGTGCTCGACGACCGTCGCCTGGCCCGGGCCGGCATGGACTACCGCCGCCTGGTCGCGCTGACCGTGCATGCCTCCTGGCGCGCCTATCGCGCCTCGGGGCAGGCCGGCCGCTTGGTGGTCGCCGACCCGGCCGGCACCGTCCCGCACACGGCCTTCGCCTACGCCCCGAACGACCGCTTGCTGTTCGGGCGCGAGAGCGTCGGCGTCGACGACGCGGTGCGCGAAGCGGCCGATGCGCTGGTGCGCATCCCCATGCGCGCCGCGACGCGGTCCTTGAACGTCGCGGTCGCCGCGGCGATCGTGACGGCCGAGGCCTTGCGCCAGACCGGCGGCTTCCCCACGCTCCAGTCTGCCAGAACCGATGAGTGACCCGATGCCGACATCCGCCCCGACCGCCCATCGACCAGCCGCCGGAGAGCCGTCCGGCCGCACCGGTCCGATCGCGGCCCAACCGCCGCGCGACCCAGCCTGGGCGCCCGTCGCCGCCCCCACGGAATTGCCCGCCGCCGCCGCCCTGGAGGCGCGGAAAGACGAGGCCAAGCGCTGGTTCGAGGCGCTCCGCGACCAGATCTGCGCCGCCTTCGAGGCGATCGAGGACGCCTATGCGGGCCCCTCCGTCGCCGCCGGCGCCGGCCGCTTCGTCCGCGGCCCCTGGGACCGCGCGACCCTGGCCGGCAAGCCGGCCGGCACCGAGGGCGGGGGCGTCACCGCCACGCTGCGCGGCCGGGTGTTCGAGAAGGTCGGCGTCAACGTCTCGACCGTGTTCGGCGAGTTCTCGCCGGAGTTCCGCAAGGAGATCCCGGGTGCCGCGGAGGATCCGCGCTTCTGGGCGTCCGGCATCAGCCTGGTCGCCCACCCGCGCAATCCGCACGTGCCGCCGGTCCACATGAACACGCGCCACATCGTGACCCGGCGCGCCTGGTTCGGCGGCGGCGCGGACTTGAACCCGATCCGCCCCGACGTGCAGGACACCGCCGAGTTCCATGCGGCGCTGCGGTCCGCCTGCGACGCGCACGATCCGGCGTTCTACGAGCGCTACGCGCAATGGTGCGACCATTATTTCTGGCTGAAGCACCGCGAGGAGCCGCGCGGCGTCGGCGGCATCTTCTACGACTACCTGGACCGCGGCGACTGGCGGCGCGACTTCGCCTTCACCCAGGACGTCGGCCGCGCCTTCCTCAAGGCATACCTGCCGATCGTCGAGCGCCACATGAACCGGCCGTGGACGGAGGCCGAGCGTGCGCACCAGCTCCAGCGCCGCGGCCGCTACGTCGAGTACAACCTGCTCTACGACCGCGGCACGCGCTTCGGCCTGATGACCGGCGGCAACGTCGAGGCCATCCTGATGAGCCTGCCGCCGGAGGTGACGTGGCCATGAGACCGCGGGCGCGAGCGGACATCGGGACCGGCTAGGACCACGCCGCTGCTCGACCGCATCGTCACCTCGTCCTTCCTCGATGCCGAGCGCGACGCCGAGCGCACGGCCGGGCTGCTGCGCGCCTTCGTCACCGTGGCGCTCGGCACGGTGGTGGTCCCCGTGCTCGCCGATCCGCCGACCCCGCGGCCGGCGGACTTCGCCGACCGCGCGACCATCGCCAGCCTGGTCATGGCGGGCTACCTGGCGCTCGCCGCGCTCACGGTCCTGGCGACCCGGCGGGACGTCTACCGCCTGTGGATGTCGTATGCCTTCGCCGCGGCGGACGGGGCGCTGCTCGGTCTCTCCGTGGCGCTCGCCGTGCATTGGTCGATCGTGCCGGCGAGCCATGCCTTCGCGCTGCCGATCGTCTGGCTGGTGCCGATCCTGCTGGCGATCGGCGCCATGCGCTACGAGCCCTGGCTCAACGTCCTCGGCGCCGGCTTCTTCGTCGCGGCGATGGGGCTGGTCCTCATCTTCGTGCATGGCGAGCGGCCGGACGAGGAGATCCTGCGCTCGCGCGACATGAGCGCGATGTTCAGCGGACCGTCCAACCTGGTGCGCCTCGTCCTCGTCGCGCTCACCGGCGCGGTGCTGACCCTCGCCGTCTGGCGCAACCGCCGGCTGGTGCGCCGCGCCATCAAGGAAGCGCGCCGCCGCGCGGCGCTGACGCGCTACCTGGCGCCGGAGATCGCGGACCAGGCGATGGACGCGGGCGACGCGCTGCGCCAAGGCGCGCGACGCAAGGTCGGCATGCTGTTCGTCGACCTGCGCGGCTTCACCAGCCTGTCCGAGGCGCTCGACCCGCAGGCGATCAGCGCCCTGCTCGCCGACTACCGCGCGCGCGTGACGGCTGTCGTCGGGCGCTTCGGCGGCATCGTGCACGAGTTCGTCGGCGACGGCGTCGTGGCGCTGTTCGGCGCCACCGAGACGCGCGGCGACGATGCGGCACGGGCGCTGGCCTGCGCGCTCGAGGTGGCGGAGACGGTGACGCGCTGGGGGGCCACGCGCACGCCGCCGCTGCGCGTGGCTGTCGGCGCCCATTGGGGCGAGGTCTATTGCGGCGCCGTCGGCGACGAGAGCCGGCTCTCCTTCGCCATCATCGGCGACCCCATGAACGTCGCCGCGCGGCTGGAGGAGATGTGCAAGCACCTGGAGAAGCGCGTGCTGGCGTCGGACGCTCTGGTCCAGGCCGCCGGCGGCGCGCCGGCCGGGCGCGCCAGGCTCGCCAGGCTCGACGACCAGCCGATCCGCGGCCGTCAGCAGAGGATCGCCGTGTGGGCGCTGGGGTGAAGCCGATGCCAGCGGCCGATCGCTACTCCGCCTGCGCCACCAGGCCGACGAAGTCGCCGGGCTTGACCAGGCACTGGTGCGCGCGGCCGATCAGGACGCCGTCGACGCGCGCGGGATAGGCGACCGGCGCCTCGGACGGGCGGTCGAGGCGGTAGACCTGCGCGACCGGCTGGCCGGCCCGCACCTTCTGGTCGAGATCGACCAGCATCTCCAGGAGCCCGGCATCGTCGGCGATGACGTAGCCCTGGTCGGGCGTGCGCATCAGCCGCGTCGGCGGCAGGCCCAGGCTCTCGCGCGTCTCCGGCCTTCCCGCAAGGATGGCGAGGTGCTTGAGCAGGTTCTGCACGCCGCGCTCGGCGATCGCGATGGTCGCCGTCGAGGTCGTGCCGCCGCCGCCGAGCTCGGTCGAGACGAAGACCTTGCCGAGGTCCTCGACCGCCGTGTCGAGCATGCCCTCGGCGTCGAGCTCGCGCAGCACAAGCGCGATCGGCGCCGCGAAGGCGAGCATGGCGGCGCGCGTGCGCGCCATCAGGCCGGGATCGTCGAGCGCATGGATCGCGGCCAGCGGCGAGAAATGGAGCGTCTTGCCGCCGGAGTGCATGTCGAGCGCCGCATCGACATGCGGCAGCAGCTCGCTGTGGACATAGTGCGCGATCATGCGCGTCACGCTGCCGTCGCGGATGCCGGGGAAGGCGCGGTTCATGTTGACGCCGTCGATCGGCGACAGCCGCCGTCCCGCCTCGACGGCCGGACCGTTCAGCGCCGGCATGACGATCACCCGGCCCTGGATCGCGGACGGGTCGAGGGAGCGGATCAGCTTCCTGAGCGCGATCTGGCCCTCGTACTCGTCGCCGTGGTTGCCCGCCGTGAGCAGCACGGTCGGCCCCTTGCCGTTCTTGAACACGGCGATCGGCACGCGGACCGCGCCCCAGGCGGAATCATCGCGCGAGTGCGGCACGGCGAGGTGCCCGACCTGGCGGCCGGACCTCTCGATGTCGACGGTCGCGCTGACCTTGGAGCGGCTCGCGGCTCTGGCGTCGGGCTTGGCGTCGGGCATGGCTGTCCTACTTGCGGTGGACGTCGCGCGGGAAGCTGGTCAGGCACTCGCAGCCGGCTTGCGTCACCAGGATGGTCTCGCTGACCTCCATGCCCCAGCCGTCCATCCACATGCCGAGGATGCAGTGGACCGTGTTGCCCGGCTCCAGCACGCTCTTGTCCCCGGGCCGGAGGCTGATCGTGTGCTCGCCCCAGTCCGGCGGGTAGGCCAGGCCGATCGCGTAGCCGATGCGCGATTCCTTCTTCAGCCCGTCGCGCTCGATCACCTTGCGCCAGGCGCCCTCGACAGCCTCGCCGGTGACGCCGGGGCGCACGAAATCGACGACCGCCGCCATGCCCTCGATCACCGCCTCGGCGACGTCGAGCACCTTCGGCGCCGGCTTGCCGAGCTGCAGCGTGCGGGCGAGGCCGGCCGTGTAGTGCCGGCAGGCGCCGGCCAGCTCCAGCGCCACCGTCTCGTCGCGCCCGAAGCGGCGGTCGCTCCACATGATGTGCGGCGCCGTCGCGTTCTCGCCGCCGAGGATGGTCGGCGGCAGCGCCGTGATGTCGCCCGCGAAGTCCGGGGAGCCTGCGACCTCCGCCGCCACGATGCGGGCGATGGCGTCGCACTCGCGCAGGCCCGGCACGATGACGTCATAGGCCGCGCGCACGGCCGCCTCGGCCAGCCGCGCCGCCTTGCGCATATAGGCGATCTCGGCGGGCGACTTGACCGCGCGCAGCCAGTTGACGATCAGGTCGCCGTCGAGCCACGTCGCCTCGGGCAGTCCGGCCTGGAGGCGGGCATGGGCCTTGGGCGAGTAGTAGTAGCTCTCCGTCTCCACGCCGATGCGCCGCTTGCCCCAGCCGCGCTCGCGCACATGCGCGGCGATCCAGTCGAGCGGGTGGCGGTCCGTCTGCTGGACGTAGCTCTCGGGGAAGCCCAGGACGCGGGACGGGTCCATCCAGGCCGTCAGCTTGCCGCCTGCCGCGTCCATGGCGCGGCCGATCCACAACGGCTCCTCGTCCTCGATCGGCACGAGCACGACCTGCGGCGTGTAGAACGACCAGCCGTCATAGGCGGTGAGCCAGTTCTGGTTGGCGACGTCGGTGACGACCAGCAGCTCGATGCCGCGCTCGGCCATGCGCGCGCGCAAGCGCTTCAAGCGGTCAAGATACTCGGACTTCGCGAAGGGAAGCGGCACCATCGGCGGGGACTCTCCAGGGCAGCGTGGACCGGGCCAGGAGAGCATGGCAGGCGCGGAGTGTCATCCCGCGCAAGCGGCCGCGAGCGGATCAGGCGGCGCCTTCCTCCTCCGCCAGCGCCTCGGCCTCCTCCAGCGACAGGATCTCGGCGGCGCAGAACTCGCGGTCGAAGAACGCCACGAGGTCGCGGGTCTCCTGGCGCTCGCCCAGCTCGGCGAAGGTCTCGAAGCAGCAGGAGAGCACGGTGAAGGTCTCGCCGACGCGCTGCGCCTTGACCCACCACCAGGCGAGACCGGGCTTGCCTTGCAGCACGCCGTGACGGCGGTAGCGCACGATCTGGCCGTGCAGCGAGCGCGGCTCGATCGAGGGATAGTAGACATCCGGCATGTTGATGGCGGCGATGAGCTGCTTGAACTTGGCGAACATCTCGTCCTCGAGCGCGTCCTCGTCGACCGCCGGGGCGCCGCCGCCGAAGGCGATCGAATCCGACGCGCCAACGGCGCCCGGCCTGTAAAGGAAGTCGTCGCGCCGGAGATAGAAGGTCGGCGGGCCGCCGGCGTTCGGGTAGAAGTAGACGCACAGCTCCTTCGCCATCGGGTCCTCGTTCCAGTGCGCGGGAACGCGGATCTGCACGCTGCCATAGGGCAGGGATTCGCGCGTGGCGATCTCAGCCATGGGGGCCCTCCAAGGCCGGGCCGCCGCGCCGTGGCGCGGCGCCGGGAAGCGATTGCGGCATAGCGACCGGTTATCCCTTTATGGTTAACCGATCCTGAAGGCGGCGTCATGCCGGACGGAACGGCGGTACCGGCCTCGATGGCGTTCAACTCATCGCGAGCGGGCCGCGCCGCGGCTTGTGCCGCCGGCTTGGCGCCCTAGGATCGCGCCCGGTTCCCCTGAGGCCTGCGATGCCCGATCCCGGCGATCCCGACTTCCTGCCCTTCGCCGCGCCGGCCGACCGCGTGCGCTTCGCCGCCGACACGAGCATCCGCCGCGCCCTGCTGTTCGCCGCCATCGGCATCGGCACGATCATGCTGAGCCTCACCTTCGATCCCTTCGTGTCGATCCGCGCCGGCGCAACCCTGGTGACGATCGCTGCGGTGATCCTCTATGCCATGGGCCAGTGGGCGCCGGGGCGGCCCTACAAGCGCACGGAGACGTGGATCCTGCTCGACAAGCAGCACCGCTTCGGCTCGGAGGCGCGGGCGCAGGAGGTGATCGGCGCCACGCTGCGCGAGCGCTATTGGTGGCACGCCCGAATCATCGCCCTGATCGCGCTCTCGATGTGGGCGCTGGCGCTCCTCATGCTGGCGACGCGCTTGATGGCCAGGGGCTGACGCGCGCCCCGACGGAACCCCGGTCGACGCCGCCTGCGCCGTGCCCGCGCCGCCGGGTCGTCCCCGGACATCGATTGGGACAACCTGATAGCGGAGGTCACGGACTTGGGCGACGACATGCTCGACGTGGCCGAGGGCCTGATCACGCAGATCCTGGCCCGTCTCCTTGAGCTCGAATTCGCTGTCGTCGATCCGGTCGCCAGGCCGCGGCGCCACTGGCAGGCCGAGGTCGAAGCCTATCGCGGCCATCTGCGCCGGCGCGTCAAGCGTGCGCCGAGCGCGCTCAAGCAGATCGACCTGGCGGAGCTCTATGCCGATGCCAGGCGCATCGCTGCGCTGAGCCTCGACCGCGCCGACCTGCCGGAGCGCTGTCCGTATGCGCTGCAAGCGCAGGTGATGGAGACGGGGTGGTATCCGGTCGCGCACTCCTGAAAACCGACTCCTGCCGCCGCCCGGCTATTGGTATTGGTAGCCTACTGGCGGGAACTGCCCGCGGAGGATTGTGAGCTTGTCGCCGCGCTCGTAGTCGATCCCCGCTGCGACGGCGATGGCTGTGCATGCCTCCGAATGTCCATCCGGAGGGCGTGGCGTTGAGCGACCGTCTGTCGAGGCAGACTCCGTGAAGACGGTAACGACGAGGCGAGCGACCCTGCCGATGACGAAACCCCCTGTCTTGGCAATGAGAGGGCTGATCTCGAAGCTTGTCGTCGCCTCGTTACGCCGCGCGCTCTGGTCGCCC
>JAEULF010000138.1 GCA_016793965.1 Alphaproteobacteria bacterium
CCTTGAGGCCGAGCGCCGCCCCTTCCTCGCACAAGCGGTCGTAGACCGTGGCGGCGAACTCGGTCGGCACGTAGAGCTCCCAGCCCAGCGCCCCCACATAGGTGATGCGCCCGGCCAGCACCGTGGCGAAGCCCACGTCGATCTCGCGCATCGTGCCGAAGGGGAAGGCCGCGTCGGAGAGGTCCGCGCGACTCGCCCGGCGGAGCAGGTCGCGGGCGCGCGGCCCCATGACCGGCATGACCGCATAGGCCGAGGTCACGTCGGTCAGGACGGCGCGCGATTCCTCCGGGATGTTGCGACGGATCCAGTCGGCGTCGCGCGTCGCCTGGGCCGTGCCGGTGACGACGAGGTAGCTGTCGGCCGCCAGCCGCGTCACCGTCAGGTCGGATTCGTATCCGCCCCGGCCGTTCAGCATGCCGGTATAGACCATCCGCCCGACCGGCACCGCCACGTCGTTGGCGCAGAGCCGCTGCAGCACCGCCTCGGCATCCCGGCCCTGCAGCAGGAACTTGGAGAACGACGTCTGGTCGAAGATCGCGACGGCCTCGCGCGCGGCCTGGTGCTCGGCCGCGGCATGCGCGAACCAGTTCTGCCGCTCGAAACCGTACGCGAGCTCCGACTTGACGCCCGGCGGCGCGAACCAGTTCGGCCGCTCCCAGCCCATCTTGCTGCCGAAGCAGGCACCCTTGGCCGCCAGCCGGTCGAAGAGCGGCGAGCGGCGCAACGGCCGCGCTGAGCGCAGCTCGCGGTTGGGCCAGGGCATCATGTAGTGCAGGCCGAGCACCTCGCGCACGCGCTCCTTGAGCCAGGCATCGTTGCCGTTGAAGCGGGCGAAGCGGCGGATGTCGACGGGCCAGAGGTCGAGCGAGGGCTCGCCGGCGACGATCCACTCGGCGAGCGCGCGCCCGGCGCCGCCCGCCGAGGCGATGCCCATGGAGTTGAAGCCGGCGGCGACGAAGAAGCGCTTGAGCTCCGGCGCCTCGCCGAGGATGAAGTTGTTGTCGGCGGTGAAGCTCTCCGGCCCGTTCAGGAACTGCTTGATCTCGGCCTTCTCCAGCGCCGGGACGCGCACCAGCGCGCTCTCCATGAGGATCTGGAACTGGTCCCAGTCGTCGGGCAGGAGCTGGAACTCGAAGTCGGCGGGAATGCCGTCCATGCCCCAGGGCTTCGCATCGGGCTCGAAGCCGCCCATCACCAGGCCGCCGACCTCCTCCTTGAAGTAGATGTAGCCGTCAGGGTCGCGCATCACAGGCAGGTCCGGCCGCACGCCGGGGATCTTGCCGGTGACGATGTACATGTGCTCGGCCGAGTGCAGCGGCACGGTGACGCCGCAGAGCCGGCCGACCGCCTTGGCCCATTGCCCTGCGCAATTGACGACGATCTCGGCCGCGATGCTGCCGGACTCCGTATCGACGCCGACCGCCGCCCCGTCGCGAACCTGGATCCCGGTGACGCGGACCCGCTCGAGGATCAGCGCGCCCCGCGACCGTGCGCCCTTGGCCAGAGCCTGGGTCACGTCGGCCGGGTTCGCCTTGCCGTCGCCGGGCAGCCAGACCGCGCCGATCAGGTCATCGGTGCGCATCGGCGGCCAGCGGTCTCCCGCCTCGCGCGGCGAGATCGGCTCGCAGACGACACCCTGGGCCTTGGCTGCGGCGGCGATGCGCTTCAGGAGCGTCATGCGCTCCTGCGTGCGCGCCACGGTGATGCTGCCGCACTGCTTCCAGCCCGTCGCCTGGCCGGTTTCCGCCTCCAGCCCGGCATAGAGCTCCGTCGAGTAGCGGATCAGCTTGGTCATGTTCTGGTGCGCGCGCAGCTGCCCGACCAAGCCCGCAGCATGCCAGGTGGTGCCGCCGGAGAGCCGCCCCTGCTCCAGCAGCACGACGTCGCGCCAGCCGAGCTTCGTCAGGTGATAGGCGACGGAGCAACCGACGATGCCGCCGCCGATGATGACAGCACGGGCGCGGGCGGGGAGGCGAGGATCGGGCTCGGTCATGGCGGCTTCGCTGCGTGCAGGCTCCCGGTTGATAGCCGCGATTCCCACAAAATACCACAACAAACCACAATGCTGCGCCAGCTGGCGCTCCCCCCTCCCTGCCTTATGCTGCCTTCGCGACCAGACGGAGAGGACCCTGCCATGGCCGGACGCTCGCTGCTCCCCGATGCCGTCGCGCGCTACGTCGAGGACATGACGCGCGCGCAGACGGCGGCCCAGGCACGCCTGCGCGCGGAGACGGCGAAGCTGCCCCAGGCCGGCATGCAGATCGGCTCCGACCAGGCGGCGCTCCTGGCCATGCTGGTTCGCCTGACGGGCGCGCGGCGCGCCATCGAGGTCGGCACGTTCACCGGCTACAGCGCACTGGCGATCGCCGGCGCGCTCCCGGCTGACGGCACGCTCATCTGCTGCGACGTCAGCGCGGAGTGGACGGCGATCGCCCGGTGCGCTTGGGCGGAGGCCGGCCTCGCGGGCAAGATCGCTCTGCGGCTCGCACCGGCCCAGGAGACGATCGCCGCGCTGCTGCGCGACGGCGCCGCCGGCAGCTTCGACTTCGCCTTCATCGACGCGGACAAGACGGCCTACGACGCCTATTACGAAGGATGCCTGAAGCTGCTGCGGCCAGGCGGGCTCATGGCGATCGACAATGTCCTCTGGTCGGGCGCCGTCGCCGACCCGCAGGCGCGCGACGGCCACACCGAAGCGCTGCGCGCTTTGAACCTCAAGGTCCGCGACGACCCGCGCGTCGATTCCAGCCTGCTCACGGTCGGCGACGGGGTGCAGTTGGCGCGCAAGCGCGGCTGACGCCAGTGGCTATCATCGGCCGGCGCTCGCGCGGAAGGAAGGCCCCGCCGCCGCCACCGTCACTGCGATGCCCGCCGCCGCGAAGGCGCGGGCAAAGGCGGCGGGCAGCTTGCGGTCCGTAACGAGGCGCGCGGCGCGGTCAAGGTTGGGCACGCGCACCGGCGTCGAGCGGCCGAGCTTGGTGTGGTCGGCCAGGAGGACCGGGTGCTTGGCCTGCAAGAGCATCATGCCCCTGACCTCCGCCCCCGCGCGCGTGTAGTCGAGGAAGGCCGGCTCGTCGGTCAGCCCGCCGACCCCGATGAACGCGAAATCGGCCGCGTACTGCGCGAGCATCGCCACGGTGTCCCAGCCGAGCGTCGATTCGTCGCTGAGCACGATCTCGCCGCCGAGCAGCACCACGCTGTTCTCGGCTTGGCGGGCGAGCAGCCGCGCCACAGGCAGGCTGTTGGTGT